>DTYY01000197.1 GCA_012961645.1 Methanosarcinales archaeon
AGATGTTCAAGGTTCTGGAAGATGTTGTTAAACGAGATTATCTCAGTTGTTATTCCCTGTTTCACCATGATCGTGTACATCATCGCAATTCCCAGGAGGAAAAGACAGTCTCCGACGGCACACGACATCCACGCCTTCTTTCCTGCAGCAGCAGCCTCTGGTTTGTGCCACCAGAATCCGATCAGGAGATACGAACAGACACCAACCATCTCCCAGAAGATAAAGAGCTGGAGCAGGTTGTTTGCAAGGACAAGCCCGAACATGCTGCCAGTGAAAAGCGCAGTCTCTGCGAAGTAGACGTTCTTTGCAGGGTCATGCGCCATGTATCCGATCGCATAGAAATGGATGAAGAACGAGACGAATGATACCATGCAGAGCATCGCAAGCGATAGCGGGTCTACCGTGAATCCTGCAACGAGCCCGGGGTAGAACCAGTCCCATGAGTACTCCCAGAATCCGAGATGCTGGACGTACACATTGTAGAGACAGCCAAACGAGATTACCATCGAACCAAAGATCGAAAGGTTCGCAAAGAGTCCTCCTTTGCGCCATGTGTACTTGCCTATGAAAAGCTCGAGAAGGAATCCGATCATCGGCAGTAACACGATCCAGTGTGCGTAATGTCTGAAATCTATCGTGGTAAGTGTTGGATCCATCATCACCACCTCAAAAGATTAATGTTCTCGATATCGATCTCTGCCCGCAGCCGGTAGACCATCAGAATGATTGCAAAACCGACCGCTGCCTCAGCCGCAGCAAGTGCGATCGAGAAGAGCGCGAATACCTGCCCTGTCGCACTATCGATGTGTGTGGAGAATGCAACAAGGTTCATGTTTGCGCCGTTTAACATCAGTTCAACGCACATCAAAAGCCTGATACCGTTGCTGAGCGTCATGATACCGTAAGCGCCGATCGCAAAGAGTACGCCTGCAAGAATCAGGTAATAAGGTAAAGGAATCATATCGCTGCCTCCTCCTTATCTTCCTTTGCAAGGTATATTCCACCGATGAGCGCAGCGAGAAGCACAAGCGCGAGCACCTCGAATGCCACCACGTACGTGGTGAATATCTCTGTTCCGATGTGGACGATGCCTGAGGGGTCACCCTCGACGAATGTCAGCTCTGTGGTCGTCCATTCGGTTCCAAAAACCGACATCACGACAACTGCCAGAAATAGCAGCGCCACGGCCGCATTAAGAATTTTACTGATCATAAGATTATTGCCTCCTTTCAACCTCCAACCTCGCGTGTTGTCAGCATCACCGCAAAGAGTATCAGCACGCCGATAGCTCCGATATACACGAATATCTGGACGATGCCGACGAATGCCGCACGGCTGAGGATATATATCCCGGCAACTGCGGCAAACGATCCGAGCAGGTAGAGTGCGCTGTGCACGATCTCCTTTGATGCGATCACCATAACCGCTGTGAATATCAGTACAACCGCAAGCACGGCAAAGACGAGTAGTTCAAAACTTTCTTCAAGTGCCATTTATATCACCTTTATATCATTGAGAGGATCAGCATCAGGATCACAAATCCAAATCCAATGATCTCTATTATGTAGTCCAGCGGTTTCATCCTGGATTCCATATTCATTCCTCCTCGCCCATCAACTTTGCAGGACCGTATATGATCGCGTACCTGTCAGGAGATACAGCTTCAACATACTCCTTGGTCATGGTCAGTGCGTCATTCGGGCACTGATCCACGCAGAGTCCGCAGAACATGCAGTGACCCATATCGATCATCGGGAACCACCGTCCGTATCTGACGATCCTGATCGCCCGTGTCGGGCATGTACCGGCGCATATCCCGCAGCCGATGCACTTATCACGATCGAGTCTGTGCAGACCACGGTATCGATCCGATACCTCGGTCGGTATCTCAGGGCAGAGTCTTGTCACATTCGGTCTGAATGTGTTCTTTATCATTTCCTCGAAGTTCTTGAGTACCATAATGATCACCTACCAGAAGACCATGCCTATAGCCACCGCCCATACAAGGTTTACCATGGCAAGCGGCAGGAGAAGTTTCCATCCTATCGATGTGACCTGATCGATCCTGACCCTTGGAATCGCCCATCTGATCATGATGACAAGCATCATCACCAGCACGACCTTTATGAGGAACACCCCGAACGGTAGAATTCCGAGGAACGGGATACTCGATTCTTCGATGAACCACGGCAGATTCCAGCCTCCAAGGAATATCAGCACTGCAATGCACGATCCGAGCACCATGTGGATGTACTCAGCGAAATAACCGAGTCCAAACCTCATGCCGCTGTACTCGGTAGCCCATCCTGCGATCAGTTCCTCCTCTGCCTCGTTTTGATCGAATGGCGTACGCCCCATGTCAGCGATCAGCGCCACTCCAAAGATTATGAATCCGAGTGGCATTGCGAATGCGAACCAGATCACGGTTGACTGCGCCTCAACGATATCAACGATATTAAGCGATCCAGAAACGATCACAACGCTCACAATCGTCAGTCCGAGCACGACCTCATACCCGATCATGCGAGCCATGTTTCGAAACGCTGCGATCACAGCGAACTTGTTGTTCGATCCCCATCCTGCCATAAAGATTCCGATGACGCCTATTGCCGAGACCGCCTCAAGATACAGGATGCTGATGTCAAATTGCGTGACCGCAAGCGGGTAACTCGTCCCATAGAAGACAAACGCCCCAAACGGAATTGCAACAATCATCAGGAGTGCTGATCCAAACATCAGTATCGGAGCGCCGACCCAGACCGGAGTGTCAACATTGTCAGGCTTTATGTCCTCCTTTGTGAAGAGCTTGATCGCATCAGCGATCAACTGGAGTTCGCCATGGCTGCCGCCGACCCGGTTGGGTCCGATTCTTGACTGGATATCGCTTGCATACTTCCGCTCAAGCCAGACAGCAAACATCGCAAAGAAC
>DTYY01000198.1 GCA_012961645.1 Methanosarcinales archaeon
AAAAAGCCCCTTGTCGTTATATTTGGGGCTTTTGGGGTTAAAAGTAATATTTATTTAATTACACATTAACAAATGTATTATGGCTGGCTCTGGTCGTATTGCTCGGAACGGTCGGGTTTCTCGCGGTCGGCACGCTGCTCTCGGCGCTGACACTGAATACGCAGGCAAGGGAGCTTCTGCTCCCGGTGATCATGTTTCCGGTGATCTTTCCATTGATTATGGCGCTGGTGCCTGCAACAGAAAAAGTGCTTGCAGGCGATTATGTCATCCCCGAACTCAGGATACTGTGTGTGTTTGATATCGTCTTTTTTGTGGCGGCTACGGTCGTTTTTGAGTATGCGATCGAGTGAATCTGTCGTTAAGCTCAACCGGATGTCTGTGTTCATGGGTTTTTTCCACGTGCTCGATAACTTTACAGTTCGCCCGCCAGAATACCGATGCATGAAACTTGTGATCGGGATAACAGGCGCATCAGGTGTATCATACGGAATACGTCTTTTAGAGGTTCTTCAGCACAGAGCGGATACGTATCTGATCATCACAAGCGCCGCGCGTCAGATCATCGAGATCGAATCAGAGATCGACGTTCAGGCGGTCGAAGCGCTTGCCACAAGCGTTCTGGATGAACATGATTTCAGAGCCCCTATTGCGAGCGGATCACACCTCTTCGATGGCATGGTGATCGTGCCATGCAGTATGAAAACACTCGGGAGCGTGGCAAACGGCATATCAGATACTCTGGTCACAAGGACTGCTGATGTCTGCCTCAAGGAGGGTAGAACGCTGATTTTGGTCCCGAGGGAGACTCCTCTTAGCCTGATTCATATCGAGAATATGCTGCGTGCAAAACGCGCTGGTGCGGTGATCCTTCCGGCATGCCCGGGATTCTACCAGAAGCCAGAGACCATCGAGGATCTGATCGAGATCATCGTCGGGAGGATACTGGATCTGATCGGCATCAGGCATGAACTGTATGAACGGTGGGATTGATTAATACCCGATTAAAACCATATTTGTATCATGTCCAGCAATCTCGAGCAGATATTTGCAGAGCATCCGGAATGGTTTGGTGAATGGTACGAGCCAGTGACGCTCCTCATCCTTCTGATTGTGCTGGTGCTTATAATCCCTTACATATACATCGAACTGTTTGAAGAATATGTGAAGCGTCTATTTGGCAAAAGGAGATAGGTGGTGCGAACCATCAGGATTACACGCCTTACATCAGGATGTGAAGTTATTGATGATCTGCTTGGCGGCGGATTTGAGAATGGTGTGGTAACACAATTGTTCGGCGCTCCTGGAACAGGTAAGACGAATATATGCCTTCAAATGATCGTAGAGTGTGTAAAAATTGGAAAGAAGGTCGTGTTTATCGATTCGGAAGGATTCTCCCCTGAGAGGTTCGAACAGATCGCGGGCAACGACGCTTCGGTTATTGCAAAGGACGTAATCGTATATGAGCCGATAAACTTTGATCAGCAGTACTCTTCCATAAAAGAACTCGATAAGATCGTCAAAGAAAACGTGGGGCTCATCGTCCTCGACTCTGCCACCACTTTCTACCGGCTTGCGCTTGAGAATGGGGATAATGTGGCGCTACGCAGAGTGCTTGCAAATCAGGTTGCGCATCTGCACAGGATCGCACGAAAGTATGACATCGTGATCATAATTACCAATCAGATCTATACAGACGTTGATTCGAACGAATTGTGCGCCGTTGGTGGCACCATGATCGAGCATCTCTCGAAGGTGATCATCAGGCTCGAACATGTCGGCACAGGCAGGCGCCGGGCAACCATCCAGAAGCATCGGTCACGACCAGAGGGAGTGTCCTGCGAGTTCCTGATCACCCAGCAGGGAGTACGATGATCGCCGCTGTAAGCCTGATGCGGACGATCGGACTGATCGTGGCAGGCGTGGTGCTTGCAAGCATCATCGTCGAGACCAACGTCCTTGCCAGATTCAGGGCGTTCACAGCAGGGTTCTGCAGGATATCGAACCTGTCGCACGGGTCGGTGACATCACTCCTCACGTGCGTCATGAGTTCAACCGGCGGGAAGTCGATGCTTGCCGAATTCTACAACAGAGGCGAGGTTGGCAGGACCGAGACCGCGCTGACTATCGTGATGAGCACGTTTCCGGTTGTGGTTGGCGAATCGCTCTTCAGGATACATGCCCCGATCGCGATCGTGCTGCTTGGACCTGCTGTTGGCGGAATCTATGTCGGGCTCACACTCTTCTCAGCCTTCATACAGACCGCTGGCGCGCTGATCGTCTCAAGGATCGTGCTTCCGAAGAGAGAGTGCAGCCTCGAAGAGGAGAACCCGTCGAAACATGAATCGATCGAATTTAACCGGCAGACCATCCTGATCGGGATAAAACAGGCGTATCCGACGCTCAGGAAGATTATTCCGATCCTGATCATCTCAATGCTCGTAATCGGGGTATTGCTCGATCATGGCGCAGGCATTTACATCGCGGGAGCATTCGCACCGATCTTGAACCTTCTTGGTCTGCCAGGTGAGGTTATCTACACGCTGGTCGCACAGTTCATGCATTTTACTGCCGGCTATGCAACGATGCATACACTGCTGCTGGATGGGGTCGTCACTGAAAAACAGGCGATTCTAACGCTTCTTGTCGGAAGCACGGTTGTCATAACGATGATCTATGTCAAATACAGTTTTTCGATGTATGTATCGCTATTCGGCAAATTCGGAGTGACGATCACAGCGATCCATTATCTTTCCAGCATGATCGCAAAGATCATCACGATCATGGTGGTGGTAGTCTGGTATTGATGATGGATTTGCATGGCACCTGGGGTCGGCTCTTGCGATCAGGAAACCCTCAGAATGCGCATGCGCGATACCGCATCAGCCACGATACCCGCAACATCAAACAGTTTCTCGCTCTCTTCCACCATACAGCGCGATACAGCAGTCCTTGGATGATCTGGTACCGCCGCACACTCGAGCCCCGGACTCTTCCCAGGAAATGTGCCGATCTTGACCGCACGCTCTGTGATTTCCAGTTTATCAAGCCCGATCAGCGGATGGTAGATCGGTATATCGAATCCGTGGATCTC
>DTYY01000199.1 GCA_012961645.1 Methanosarcinales archaeon
GCAGAAGTGGCTGCTTATGAGTTTACCACGCTTGATGTAATTCCTGGAACGCTTGAATATCGCGGGGCACGCATACAGTTTCTCGATCTTCCAGGACTCATCAGGGGTGCATCGGTCGGACGCGGGCGTGGCAGGGAGGTGATCTCGGTGATACGAAATGCAGACATGGTCCTGATCATCGTGGACGTCTTCCAGCCGCAACAGTATGATGTACTCTTAAAGGAGTTGTATGATGCGGGTGTCCGGATCAATACCAATCCTCCAAACGTTGTTATCCACAAGGATATCAAAGACGGCATCAGGGTGAACAGCACCGTTGATATCGATCTTGATAAGAAAACAATCCAATTCGTGCTGTCAGAATATAAGATACACAATGCAAACGTGATCATACGGCAAAATATAACCGTGGACGAATTCATCGATGTTATTACTGGAAATCGAAGGTACATTCCTGCCTTAACCGTCCTGAACAAGATCGATCTGGCTGATCCGCAGGTGCTGGCAGAGTGTAGAGCGCGATTTCCCGATGCAGTTGCGATCTCGGCGGATGAAGATATGAATCTCGAGGAGTTGAAAGAGCAGATATATGCCAGACTTGGGTTTATACGCGTCTATCTAAAACCACAGGGACAACCCCCTGATATGGACGAGCCGATGGTCATAAAAAACAATTCGAGCGTTTTTGATGTCTGCTATGCCATCCACCGTGACTTTGTGAGAAAATTTCGGTATGCTCAGGTCTGGGGCAGGTCGGCAAAACATGCGGGGCAGCACGTGGGTTTATCACACATCCTCTGTGACGAGGACGTGGTGAGCGTGTTTGTGCAGAAGTGAATGAAACAAAAAAAGACGTCTGCACGCCAAGTAAAAATAATAAAAATCAAACCAAGATTGCTTTCATCTCGGTTTACGTTGTTATGTCGGTGTCGTATGATGTTGTGCGCTGCGAATCAGATGGTCGATGATCAGATCGATTCCGCAATCCGGATCATCTCTTCCTGATCGAGCGCACCTGCCAGCATAAAGTTGCATTCGCCATCATCCCATTTCAGAACCCATTGCGGAACCCGGGTTTCGCCCACCCTTCCCTGCATCATTATTATGGTGCAGTCACGCCCGTTGATCCGGATGGTCTTGACATCGCTACGCCAAGGCATCGGTCGCTCTGTAGACTCGTTGTGCGGGCTTTCGATCAGTTGGATGGTTGTGAGTTGGGCTGATTGCGCATCCTCTTCGGTTGTGTTGGTGTATGTGAGGCTCACATCCGTGTAAGATTCCGAAACTGGGACTGTCGTGATTATATCCGTCTCGTAGCCCGACGGCAGGTGATCCGGCTCCTTGATCTCAAATGTTAGCTCTGCCTGCGCCTCCTCAAGAGTGATCGCGCCATCCATCGATTCGACGGTTGCGCCTTCTGGAACCTCGAATTCGAATGTGCTGTCAGGGATGTCTATATCAAGTTGCACGTCCCTGTACTCCATTCGCACGACCACTTCACCGTTCTGGTTCTGCGTGGCCTCCTTAAGAAGCATCCATGTTGCTCTGTCGAACCATAATCTCCTCGATACCTCGACCACGTCCTTCTGAGTTGCCGTGACGACGTAACACGCGCGTCCGTCAGCAACCGCTCTTCCCTGCGCTTCGATGGTGCAGGTGTTCAGCAGTTCCTCGATGAACCTGGCATTTAAGGATTCATTTATCTGAGCATCCGCAGGGACTGCTCCCGCCCGGACAGTATTGCTTGCCGGATCATACATCCATGTGTACGTGCCGTTTGAGACCTCTA
>DTYY01000200.1 GCA_012961645.1 Methanosarcinales archaeon
ACCGTGCATGAACAGACCGCAAGAAGCACGCCGCTCACCGATGCCACGCTGTAGGATACGTATTTTGGGGCATCAGCGCCGAAGTAGCGTAGCACAGACTCTTTTGAGAATAGCGAGGCGATGGCGCCTGCAAGGAAAAATGCTGGCACGAGGCACATCAGTACATGCAGTGCCAGATACTCTTTCAGTGTTTCAAAGCCAGCCAGAAGTAACGGTTCAATTGGCATTATCCACCTTTGTCCTCATTTTTATCCATGTTTTCTCCTTATCGGAAGACCGTTCTGGTCAAACCATACAATACTCGCTCTTCTGGCGACATGAACCAGACCCAGCATCACCGGCACCTCGACCAGGGGACCAACCACGGCAGCAAAAGCCTCGCCTGAACCGATCCCGAAGACGGCAACCGCAACTGCAATAGCCAGTTCGAAGTTGTTGCTTGCTGCAGTAAAGGCAAGGGTCGTGCTCTCCCCATAGGTGAATCCCAGTCTGTGAGACATGGTAAATGAGATTCCGAACATCAGCGCGAAGTAAGCAAGTAATGGAACCGCTATCCTGAAGACATGCCATGGCAGATGGACGATGATCTCTCCTTTCAGAGAGAACATGACAACGATGGTGAAAAGCAGCCCGATCAGTGCGGTAGGACCCAGCTTTCGCATAAACACATCATCATACCACTCCTTCCCTCGCCTGCCCACCAGTACATACCGTGTCAACATCCCTCCAATAAAGGGAATTCCCAGATAGATGAAAACAGCTTTGGCTACCTGCCAGATGGAAATATCTACCACCGCTCCTGCTGCTGCGCCTCCAATCCATGCGGACAACACTGTCACGAAGACATAAGCCAGCACAGAATACAACGCCACCTGAAAGAGCGAATTCAATGCCACAAGCACGGCACACAGTTCGTTATCCCCGCTGGCAAGCTGATTCCAGACAAGCACCATTGCAATACACCGTGCAAGACCGATGATGATCAAACCGATACGATAGTGGGGCAGGTCCGGGAGAAAGATCCAGGCAAGCGAAAACATGAGCACAGGACCTATCACCCAGTTCTGGATGATTGACACGCCCAGTGCCTTTCTCTGCCCCTTCATCTTGGACAGTTCCTCGTATTTCACCCCTGCCAGAGGTGGATACATCATCCAGATCAGACCTATGGCGATGGGCAGCGAGACCTGCTCGATACGGTAGGCGTCCAGTATATCGGCGATCTCGGGATATACCGTGCCCAGGATTATCCCGCCTGCTATCGCAAGTAGAATCCACAAGGTCAGATATCTACTGATGAAGGAGAGTTTTTCTGCCATGATCATCGATCCCTGACTTTCTGTTTCTGCGGCATCGGCACGAGCAATACAGGGCACAACGATGTTCTGATGACCCGGTCGGCAACGCTGCCAAGCGGAGCATGCGTCAGCCCACCTGTGCCATGGGTACCCATCACGATCATACTGACATCTGTTGACTTGGCGAGATTTGTGATCTCGTGAAACGGCTTCCCATCAACAACGATCGGATGGGCTGTTATTCCATGATCCTCCATCTTTTTGCATGCCTTCTGCACAAATTCCTCACCAATCTTCTTGAGAATGTCCAGAGAACTGTGGTCAAGCTTTTTACCATCCTCTACCACATGCAGCACGATTATCTCACTTCCGGTTGCTTCAGCCAGATATATCGCTTGATCGAGGGCACATTCAGCTACATCGGATCCATCTGTTGGATACAGAATCCTTGTGGATATCCTACCCCCTTCTGCCAGAATACGTCTATCTCTTTCGAGCAATCTATCTATGCATTCCGCGCAGGTTTGGGTAATGATTGGCACGGTGGACGATTCCATTGTGATACCTTCTCTGTGAATGTCATCTGCAATGTTTACCAGCGTTTTAATTATGTTTGAAATGTAGGTATTTAAACATTGGGGTTTCAAATCATTTTGGAATATTGCAGGTAAACTTTATCTGCAGTATATGCCAATGTTTCAAAGAGGCTTGAAATCTTGGAAGAGATGGAGATACCGGATTCGATCAGGTGCGAGTTTGAAGAAAGGGGTGGAATAGACGGGATTACCAAATTGCTGCCCGGTGATCAGAGAATAAAAGATATCACCTCGATCGCCCGTGCTCTATCCGATCCTGTGCGGCTCAGGGTGATGCTCGCACTCTGCATGCAGCCGATGTGCGTATGTCTTCTCGTCTCGATGACAGGATATGCATACTCGAAGATGTCTTACCATCTCTCTGTGCTCAAGGACTGCGGTCTGGTATGCGCGAGGCAGGAGGGGAATTATCTGATCTACTATCCGACCGATCCGGGAAGGAAAATCGTGGAATGGATTGAAGGCTGGTGGTAAGGTGAAGATCAGGAAATATCTGGAGGACGGAGACGCAGCAGTCGATGGTGGTCAGTTCAGAAGTGCAAGTGATGAATCAAATAAAGGATAGCCAGATTCATTGAGGGGGCATAAAAACAACATGCCCTTGCTTGAGATTAAAGATATAACATATCGAGTAAAAGAAAAGGAGATATTTCCGGGCTTTCTCTCAAAGCCGAATCAGGAGAAGTCCACGCCATCCTCGGCAAGAATGGAACAGGCAAAAGTACTCTTGCCTATCTGGTTATGGGATGTGAGAGCTACATCCCAATATCTGGAGATATACTATTTGAAGGGATGGTTATCAATGATCTCAAGCTCCACGAAAGGGCGCAGCTTGGAATCACTCTGGCATGGCAGGAGGCAGTGAGGTTTGAGAGTATCTCTGTCAGGGATTATCTAACCATAAAGAAAAAAGGTAACTACTCAGGTCTATCAAAACACTACCA
>DTYY01000201.1 GCA_012961645.1 Methanosarcinales archaeon
AGCGTGCTCAGTTCGTCGGATGCTGCCTTCGCTACGATTGAACAGATCGTGCCAGATGATGCCGGAATCACAGATCACCATTTCAATACTGACACCGGTGAGGTGATCATCGAGGCTGAGAAACCCGGGCTTGTGATCGGACAGCACGGAACCATGCTTCGCGAGATCACAAAGCAGACCGGCTGGACTCCGAATGTCGTACGCACCCCGCCGATCAAGTCATCGACCATAAAGAACATCAGACGGTTGATGCGCGAGAATCTTGACGAGCGCAAGCAGTTCCTGCGCGATCTCGGGAAGAAGATACACCGTAGCACAACATCCCCTGATCAGTGGATACGCATGACCGCACTCGGCGGTTGTAGAGAGGTTGGTCGGAGCTGCTTCTTACTATCGACTCCCGAGACAAGGATACTGATCGATTGCGGCATCAATGTCGGGTCTGCTGATAACGGCACGCCATATCTCTACGTCCCAGAGGTATCCCCGATCACACATCTTGATGGTGTGGTTTTGACGCACGCACACCTTGATCACTGCGGGCTCGTGCCGCTGTTATTCAAATACGGGTATAATGGTCCTGTGTACACCACCCCACCCACCAAGGATCTGATGGCCCTTTTGCAGGTCGATTATATCGACGTTGCAAACAAGGAAGGCAGACCGATTCCTTATGCATCAGATCAGATCAGAGAAGCGCTCAAACACACAATCGTTCTCGATTACGGGAGCGTTACTGATATTGCGCCCGACATAAAACTGACGTTCCACAATGCCGGACATATCCTTGGATCGGCGGTTGCTCATTTCCATATCGGCGACGGGTTGCATAATGCGGTATTCACTGGCGATTTTAAGTATGAAAAGACCAGATTGTTCGATGGCGCCGTCAATAATTTCCCGAGAGCTGAAACCGTGATCATGGAAGCGACTTATGGTGGTCCGAACGATTTTCAGCCCCCGAGAATGGAAGCAGAGAAACATATTTCACAGATTGTGAATAAAACGATCAAGCGCGGGGGCAAGGTGTTGATTCCCGCGTTCGCTGTCGGACGCAGTCAGGATGTGATGCTGGTTCTTGAAGAGGCGATGCGGAAGAAGCGCACCAAGAAGGTGCCGATCTATCTCGATGGTATGATCTGGGAGGCTACAGCGATCCATACAGCGTATCCTGAATATCTGAACAGTGATCTGCGGAAATTGATCTTCCATCGGGGGATGAATCCGTTTCTTTCAGATCTTTTTGTCAAGGTCGACTCGCAGAAGATGAGAGAGGAGGTTTTGAACGAACTTGATCCGGCAGTTATAATTTCAACCTCCGGGATGATGAATGGCGGTCCGATTCTGGACTATCTAAGCGCGTTTGCGCCTGATGAGAAGAGTGCGCTGATTTTTGTCGGTTATCAGGCAGAGGGGACGCTCGGGCAGCGAATTCAGAAGGGAAGAACAGAAATCCCCACAACAAGACGTGGTAAGTCCGAGATACTCAAAATCAAGCTCGAGGTGTGTACGGTGGACGGATTCTCGGGACATTCGGACCGTGAGCAATTGATGAAATATGTAGGGAATATGCGCCCGAAACCCGAACTGGTGATGACAGGGCACGGTGACGAAAGAAACTGTATGAGCCTTGCAAGTTCGATTTACAATAAACACCACATCAAAACACAGGTTCCAAAGAATCTTGAGACGATACGGGTGGAGTGATGGCAAAAAAACCATCGATCAACCTTCTGATCCCAGCGCGTCCTCCACAGCGCTCCTGATCAAGTATCCTGCCACATGCAGGATTGTGTCTCCGAGTTCCTGATCCACGGTCATGTCCGCGGTGCATGGATATGAATGATGCGCCTCTGCTACAATATCATGGATAATCTGCTGCGAGAGAGCGCAGGCTCCTACCAGTTTCCTTGCAACAAACCATGTAGATCCGCAAGGGGCACTCTGCCTGACCCTGACATCCGAAATCACCCCGTTTTTCACATCGATCTCAAGAACCGGGATTCCGATCCCGAACTTGGCAACAAACCTTCCGATGATCCCTCCAACCGCGTCCAGCGAACAGAATGGTTTTGGGAACACAGATTCAATCCCCAGTGCACGGCACTTCTCACGAATCTGGTTTGCCAGCCCGGCAGACACCACTTTTGACTGCTCGATTGGTACGATCAAGCCCCTTATCCCCGCGTCTTTCAGCCGGAGTGGCAGCGCAAGGAGTATATCGGGATGGATCTCTGTTGCGATCGCAACATCGGCAAATGGAAGTTCAGGAAGCTAGGAATCGGTCTCTTCGATAAAATCAGGCAGTGTGCCTGGTTCCGGGAGTTTGATTGCGCCGACAATGTCCTGAGCGTGGCTATATTTACCATACTTGCAGTGTGTGCAGAACGGATCGCAGGATTTGCAGAATTCAGAATCGTTTACAAGGTTTCGCACCACCCGTTCTCCGAAATTTCCACCGTACAGGATTAGTAGTCTCATCGTCCAATCATACCTAGATCATCTCATCGGTTTTCGATAGCAAGACAGATAAAAGGATTGGTATATCCGGTACTTCCGAAACTACCGAAGTTCCGAACACAATTCCCAGCCACTCCAACATCCAGCCACAATCACCTCACGAACAATGTACCGAA
>DTYY01000202.1 GCA_012961645.1 Methanosarcinales archaeon
AAGAGAAATGTTTCGTGGTCACAACATCGATTTACAAGCTCCATCACCTCTTTTCGCGATATCAGATCTCCTGTCGGGTTGTTTGGATTGCACAGAAATAGGGCGCTTGCATCTGAGATCTCTGTTGACGTAAGTTCAAGAATCTGTGAATAATCGCAGTACTGCACAGTTGTTCCGAATAGCTGGCACTGGAAAGCATATTCATCGAACGTGGGTGCAGGGATGATCACGTGGTCGCCTCGCCGGACAACAGTCTCAGCAAACAGCCTGATCAGCTCGGAAGACCCGTTTGCGGGTATGATATTCTCTGCGGTAATTTTTTTTGTGCATTCAGGGCAACTTGAGTACCGCTCGGCAAAATCAGCGAATGCTTCCCTCAAACGAAGATATCTGTTATCAGGATAATGCTGGATCTCTTCTTCGATCCTTTCAGCGATTTTAGTTGATGTATCGACCTCTGGAATGCCCATTGGATTTAGATTGGCGCTAAAATCGAGTACACCTTCGCATCCCGACTCTGCTGTCCTGCCGCCATGTATGCAGGGGGTACTGTCAGCAGTCTCCCGCCGTACAAATCGTTTAATCGATCCTATCGCACCCATCGTGTTTCAGTCTGTCGTGATATACTCGTCAAGGCTGCTAATACCTTCAAATTCACTGGATTCGATCGCAACCTGACTGAAAAGACTCTCGCGTACACGAATCGGCGATCCCGTCCTCACCGCAATCGCTATGCAATCGCTCGGTCTGGCATCGATCTCCTTCTGCGTGTCCTGCACATCCAGAACCAGCCGTGCATAGAACGTGCCCTCGTTCAGGTCATCGACCAGCACGTTCTTCACCGAGCCGCCCAGCTCATCGAGCACCAGAACCATGAGGTCATGGGTCATGGGTCGTGGTGCCATCTCTCTGCGCAGTGCAAGGTGTATCGACATGGCTTCCGAATGACCGACAAAGATCGGCATGATGCGCCCCTCCTCATCAGAGAGCAGCACCACCGGAGCCATCTGCTTGGGACCGCCAACCATATACACACCCTTGACTGTGGTATCAACAACATCCATCGTTTCGATCATGTCCTGTAACTTTTATCGTATGTGTGCGCCACCAAAAATACCAGTGAACAGATGAATATAAGATTTGATCGCATAATAAATGTTGCTTGAAACCCGAGATTGCGTGAAAAATGGATGTATAAAAGATGTATTACGGAGGTAACAATGATTAACATTGCAATGGCGGGCGCAAGTGGGCGCATGGGCGCGCTGATCATCGAGAATATCGATGATGCGCCTGACATGAGACTGGTAGCTGCATTTGATATAGACGGCATCGACATGCCAGCAGGTGCCGATGATGTTGTTGTATCGCACGTGGATGAGATCGATGAGGTGCTTAAGAACGCTTCTCCAGATGTTCTGATCGATTTCACGATCGCTGACGCCGCTGTCAGCAATATCGGACACGCCGTCCGCAACAACGTGAATCTTGTGGTCGGAACGACCGGGCTTGAACCGTATCAGGACGAGATTGCAGGGATCATAGCAGACAATGTCTCTGCGGTGATCGCACCGAACTTTGCGGTGGGTGTCAACGTCTTCTGGAAACTGATTGCAGAAGCCGCCGAATACGTAGGCGACTGGGACATCGAGATCGTGGAGGCACACCACCGCCACAAGAAGGATGCACCATCAGGAACCGCGAGGCAGGCGGCTGAGATCATAAGCAGGGTGCTTGGCAGAAAGAGACTGGTGCACGGGCGAGAGGGCTTGTGTCCCAGGGGTGATGAAATCGGTATCCATGCAATCAGAGGCGGTGACATCGTCGGC
>DTYY01000203.1 GCA_012961645.1 Methanosarcinales archaeon
CAGGATATCCCGACGGGCTCATAACCCGTAGATCGATGGCTCAAATCCATCCCCCGCTATCGATGCATCAAACAAAGGTTCGGTTACGCGACTTTTTCATCACGGACGATGACTGGATTTTCGCGGTCTCTGGTTACGATTCCACAGACGGTGTGCAGGCAGTCCTCAGATACATACCCGACGATGGTGGCGACCGTGAGTTAGACGGCGTCAGATACCGCAAACTCGATTTTGATGAATCGTCCAGGTTTGTTGCAGAGAACCGTCCCTCATGGAAGCGTTTCTGTGTCCCTGAAAATGAGATTTCAAAGGTTCTTCGGGCGGATGAGCGCATACAATCCCTTGTAAAGGAAGACCACCGGGTTGCAGCGATCGTTGATCTCTTGGAAAGGGCTGGCATCCCCATCGAGAAGATGGGGATCACCGGTTCGATGCTGCCCGGGTTGCAGATCGAGGGCTCTGACATCGATTTTGTGGTGTACGGTAAGTACTGGTTCCGTGCACGGAACGCAATCGTGCAAGAGATGCAGGAGGCAAGGAAGGTGCAGATAGCAGACAGGAATCCTGCCCGTTCGCAACCCCGGATCACTGAGATCAGTGATGCGATGTGGCACCACATCTATGCAAAGAGAGTACCCGAAATCTCGTTTGAAGAGTTTATGATCCATGAATTGCGAAAAGGGAATCGGGGGATGGTTGAAGGTACGTATTTTGACCTGCTGTTCGTCCGGGATTGGGATCAATTGCCTGTGCGGCAGGAACGCGGGGACGATCTGTACCGGTGCAGCATCACAGCCAGAGTCACCAGTGCAGATCTCGCTTTCGACAATCCAGCGGTCTACGAGATCGATCATCCGGTCATATCCGAGATCTTCTGTTACACCCACACATACGCAGGTCAGGCGCTGGCTGGCGAGATGGTTGAGGCAAGGGGCATGATGGAACAGATCGGTGACCGCAGGCGCCTCGTGGTCGGGACTTCGCGTGAGCCGGTCGGTGAGTGGATGCGGTCGCTCGAGTTGCTGGAACGAGGATGAAATGTATCGGGTTTAGGTGGTTGGGCACTTTTTGTCGGATAAGAAGCCGATATCACTTACGCCTTCCCGTCTAAAGATGGTGCGCGAGATTGCTCGTACATGTTGGTGGGAAGTGAGGATGTGGTGGAGCGATTTACTTGAGCATGTGTAATAATCGTATGCGTCAAATCTCGGGCACAAGCAGAGGTGCGCGTGAACTTCGTCCCGAAGCCCGAAAAGAGCGAACACTTTATATGAGAACCGACAAAGTGTTGTTATACCATGAACGACGAGATGAATGATAATTCGCCAGAAAAAGAGCATGAAAAGCTGACAGATGATGATCTGCTTGGCGGAATTGATATTGAATCGACAAGGGATCTCGAGGTTCCGCAACTGCTCATCGATCAGGTGATCGGGCAGGAACATGCCAGCGCAGTCATCAGAAAAGCGGCACAGCAGCGGAGGCACGTACTATTGATCGGGACTCCGGGCACAGGAAAGTCGATGTTAGCTCAGGCGATGGCTGAATTGCTGCCAAAAGAAGAGTTGAAGGATATTCTTGTTTATCATAATCCGGAAGATGGGAATAACCCAAAAATACGTGAAGTTAAAGCTGGTAAAGGTACACAGATCGTCAACGCCCATAAGATAGAAGCTCAGCAGAAGGCGCAGATCAGAAACACGATTTTATTGATACTTGGGTTTGCAATCCTCATTTACGCCGCATCCCTTGGTGGAATGGCTCTGCTGTGGGGAATCCTCGCTGTTTTACTGATCATGGTGATCGGCAGGCAGTTCGTGCACGGTGAGAAGGGATTGGTGCCAAAGCTGCTCGTGAACAACCGAGATCGTGATTCTGCGCAGTTTGTGGATGCGACAGGCGCACATGCAGGTGCGCTGCTCGGTGATGTGCGGCACGACCCGTTCCAGTCGGGCGGGCTCGAAACACCATCCCATGACCGTGTGGAAGCAGGCGACATCCATAAGGCGCACAAAGGGGTGCTCTTCATCGACGAGATCA
>DTYY01000204.1 GCA_012961645.1 Methanosarcinales archaeon
CCCGCCTCATCCGGCAAAACATCGCTTTAAACAGGTTGCAGTCGTCCTGCGTTGTCACAAACGAGGATGCAAATGTCCTGCTCCATCAGAGACGGTTTGATGTCGTTGACATCGACCCTTTTGGATCGCCTGCGTCATTCCTTGCCGCTGCATCGAGATCAGCCAGAAAGATGCTCTGCATAACAGCGACCGACACTGCACCACTCTGCGGGGCACATCTGAACGCAGGGATCCGTAAATACGCGTGTGTGCCGGTGAATAACGAGTATCATGCCGAGACAGGTGTTCGGGTGCTGATGGGCGCGATCGCACGGGCGCTTGCGGTGTGGGACCGGGCGATGATCCCGCTCCTTGCTTATGCAAGGCGCCATTATGTCCGTGTGTATGCAAGAGTGTTGAAAGGCGCCTCTTCCGCCGATGAGTCGATGAAAGAACTTGGTTTCATCACTCACTGCAATAACTGCGGTTTCAGGGAACCGATGGCAGGCATCGCGCCCCCGATCCCTGATCGGTGCCAGATATGCGGGCAAAGGATGCGGGCGTCTGGTCCGGTGTGGCTCGGGCGTTTGTATGACCGGGTATTCTGCGAATCGATCCTTTCTGAGCTGATCGATCGGGGATCTGATAAACAGGCGATCAAACTCGCTACTATCTGCAAAAACGAGATCGATGTCCCGACATTCTATGATCAACATCGTATCTGCAGCGCAGTTGGGGCTTCACCGGTGAAGATCGATGTGCTCATCGATCTACTCAGAGAAGCTGGGTTTGAGGCATCAAGAACGCATTTCTCAGGGACAGCATTCAAAACCGATGCCGATATCCGTGCCATATCTGAGATACTTTCTGATATGGATGTCAAAACAGAAGGCGATCAACCGGACTGAACGATAAAACAGTGCGCCGACCGGGAATCGAACCCGGACTTGGGGCTTGGAAGGCCCCAGTCATAGCCATTAGACCATCAGCGCTCCTGCGATATGTTGACAGCGCACGGATTTAATACTATCGGTCGCTGATCCATCCATCACCGGGGAGTCGTGATCAGGATTGGTGAACGCAAAAGCGTTTTCTGAAAACCATGCACCACACGAGGTGTTTTACATTTTAAATTTTCAATAAATTCACATTTGCCAAAAGCGCAACCTCACTCTTTTCATGTGGTCACACCTCGGCTATGCGACATCAATCATCATCTTCTTCCGGCTCCAGCGAAGCAAAGTACTCCAGCAGTAGCCTGTGGACGAAGATGTACCCGCCGCCCACCTTGCGTAGGAAGATGCGCCCGGCAGCGCAATCGAGGAAACTGACGTAGTGTAGTGGCGCAGAGCCGTTTCGCCAGAGCATGATGCGCAGGACGAAGTGCTGGATGCAGGCGCGACCGCCATAACGCAGCCAAGCGAATGGCCCGAAGAACAGCCATGACCAGAACCCGACGAATAATCCGTCTATCAGCCCGGATTTTATCCCGAAGAGTAGTCCGACAACCACACCAAAGAGCAGTCCGTCGAGCAGCCCGAAGAACAGCGCACTACGCGCTGATCGACGTATCCCATCATTCGGAAATTTTCTGGTAACTATCTCCTCTTTCTCGATCATCCAGGAGATTAGCCCGATGAACCGTCCGAATATAAGCCCGACGACCATTCCAACAACCATCCCGGCGAGCAGTCCGAATATAAGCCCGACGACCATTCCAACAACCATCCCGGCGAGCAGCCCCATAAACAACGAATATAACATCTCTAACCACGAAAGGCGCAGCCTCTCAATGGGTTGTATATTCTTGCGGTATCCGACCCGACCGTATATCCACCCAGTGAGCAGCCAGAAGAACAGTCCGTGGAGTGGTCCGCCGACCAGCCCGAAGAACAATCCGAAGAATATTCCAAAGAACAGTCCGATCATGCTCGCAACTCCTATAGTCACAATCCGCTGCTGCGCCCGCGTCGGCAGCCAGTCAGGCTGCATCCGCTCGATCAAGAAGACGGTCTGTCCGTGTTGTGACATTCTCCTGGCAAGCCATGAGAGCCAATGACTGGTCTCTTCTTTGGAAAAACGTTCATCATCCGGTCTTGTGCCATCAGATATATCGGGGATCGTTCTGTGTGTACGGGGATTGAACATACGTTCAACATAATTATCAAAGATATGTTTGCGGTGAGCATCGACCGTTTCCAGTTGCTCTAGGTCGCAAGCCGACATCCCACGGTAAGCAAGCGTCATGATGCTCAACATCAGTGGCGTTTTGGCGAGTTCGTAAAGTATCGGATCATCCTTCAGTGCCGCACGAAGAGCAGCAAGTTCCTGACCCATCCGATTGAGATGGTCGTCAACCTGCTTCTCTGTGAGCGGCTGCAAAGAGACCGCGCCCTCAAAATCAAGGCGGGTGGAGAGGGTTTCATACTCCTCGATGCGGCAACAGACCACAAGCGGTGTCAGTCCATGCTCATGACGAAAGTTATTGATCGCACAGACGCACGCCTCGCGACGCTCAGGCAAAACCTCGTCCAGTCCATCGAGCAGGAGAAGCAGATCATCGTTTTCGATCCAATCACTGGCAATTTTCTTTGGGGTGTAGTACTTGGTCTTGAGTTCATCAACCAGCCAATCCGCGGTCGGTTGCTTGGTATCCGTCCACGAGGAGAGGTTGAACACGACCGGAATTTGGCGATTGGGGTCTTCTTCTGCGAGAGCGATGGTGTCGCGGGCTAATTCCAAGAGCAGGGTCGTTTTACCAGACCCGGGTTCACCCAGGATGAGCAGGGTCTGCCCCATCTCATCAAAGACATCCATAATTTTCGTACCCGGTGGCAGCAGATGGCGTGGATGCCCGGGTCTTTGCAATTCCATGCCTTGCCGGTTCAAAACGGCGTCCCTTAGTTCCTCCAAGCCGAGTTCGATCAGCACTTCATCCGGTAGGGACTGTTCCAGCACACCTTTGACCCAGGAATTCCTGACCAGTTCGAGCATACCCTGCCGGTTGCGCTCTTCGCGGGCAGATTTTGTTTTTTCGGAGGTGGGAATACTTATAGGAGTATCACTAACGGCAAATGAACCTATGAGGGCGAGCATTCCAGCCAGAACTGCCAGCAAAGGTTCATGTTCGGGTTTGGAGATATACCAATCAATGGAGACGATCCAGGATACGACAGCAATGGCACGCAATATTAATCGCCAGGATATCGAGAGCATTGTTTTATCTCACGTCTACAATTGTTTGGGTTGACTACTATTATAACTCTACATTTCATGAACAGATACAAACCTTTTTCTAAAAACCATGCATCACCCCTAACATGGAAGATCATATCGAGTACTCAAGAAACACGCTGATGGATTTCATCAAGCTGAAGCCAAAGGACATCGAGATCTGTGATGTGACACTGCGGGACGGCGAGCAGGCAGCAGGGATTGCATTTACCGAGCAGGAGAAGATCGATATTGCACGGAAACTGGACGAAATCGGGGTTGAGATCATCGAGGCAGGATTTCCGGTTGTATCAAAGGAAGAGCTCGAAACGATACGCAGAATTACAAAACTCGGACTAAATGCAAAAATCTGCTGTCTTGCACGCGCAAAGAGATCAGACATCGATTCAGCACTGGATGCGAACGTCGATATCGTAAGCATCTTCATCGCAACCTCTGACATCCATCTCCGCTACAAACATCACATGACGATCGACGAGGCTACCGACTGCGCAATCGATGTCCTCGACTATGCAAAAGAGCACGGACTCACGGTCAGGTTCGCTGCCGAGGATGCAACCCGCACCGATATGAACGTGTTAAAGCGCGTCTACCAAGTCGCCGAGGCGCATAGCGCGGACTACCTGAGCATCGCAGACACCGTCGGGATTCTTGACCCGAGTACCACATATTTCATGATAAAAGAGATCAAGAAGGCAACAAATACCCCGCTCTGCATCCACTGCCACAACGACCTCGGTATGGCAACGGCAAACACGATCGTTGCTGCGGAAACAGGGGCAACGCAGCTTCATGCCACGGTAAACGGCATCGGCGAGAGGGTCGGGAACACACCGCTTGAGGAATTGCTCGTCGGGCTTTTGATCCAGTACGGCATCGATAAATACGATCTCTCACACCTCCTGTCACTCTCAAAGATGGTGGAGGAGTATTCAGGAGTCAGGGTTGCAAAGACCAAGCCCATCGTCGGCGAAAACGCGTTCTGTCACGAGTCAGGCATCCATATTGCTGCGATGCTTGAGAACACCAGTACTTACGAGGTTTTTTCGCCGGAACTTGTGGGCGGCGGCAGGAACTACATCCTTGGCAAGCACACAGGGAAGAAGGCGCTAAAGTTCGTAACAGAGCGACTCGGATACGATCTCGATCAGGAACACCTCTGTGCCCTCCTTGAGAAGATCAAGGTATGCAGCGAGGCGAAACAGGGGGTCTCATGCGACCGGCTGGCAAAGATGATTAAAGAGCTGGACTAGAAGCCGGCGGCTTCCCACCGCACAAATCCAACCGCAATTCCGCGGCGCCACGTATCTACCACAGGCACAGTTTCAAACGCGACCCCTGGGTCAGCAAAAAATCTGACCCAAGCCCTCACACAACCCTCGTCG
>DTYY01000205.1 GCA_012961645.1 Methanosarcinales archaeon
ATTATTCGATCAAAATACAATGAAATTTGCAATCATCAGGTTTGGTGGAAGTAATTGTGATCTGGATGTATATCACGTCTTAAGTGATCTTCTTGGCGTACCCACCGATCTGATATGGTATAAGGACTCAATCGATGGGTATGATGGGGTCGTGATCCCGGGTGGGTTTTCTTATGGCGATTATCTGCGTGCGGGTTCGATTGCAGCAAGCACCCGGATCATGGAATCGGTCAAAGAGCTTGCAAACGATGGGAAACCCGTGGTCGGAATATGCAATGGATTCCAGATCCTTGCCGAGTCAGGACTTCTCCCGGGCGCGCTCTGCACAAACGTTTATCCCAAATTCTGCTGCAAGTGGGTCGATCTGCGCGTCGAAAACACCGATACCGCATTTACATCGAGATTTGAGAAAGGCGAGGTCGTCCGGATGCCGATTGCGCATAAGGAAGGGAACTACTTCGCAGACGATGCTGCATTAAGCGAACTGAACTTCCGTCAGAGGGTCGTGTTTCGGTACGTCGATTCAGTTGGCAACGTGGTACCTGCCGCAAATCCGAATGGCTCGGTCGAGAACATTGCTGGAGTCGTAAATGAGTCTGGAAACGTTCTTGGAATGATGCCGCATCCTGAGCGTGCATCCGAATCGATACTCGGTTCTGATGACGGGCTCAAGGTCTTTGAGTCGATGGTTGAGTACGCGAATCAGATGTGAGATTATATCGGGAGTTCTTGACGTAAATTGTGTATGGTGTGTTGGTCAAAACACTTATTTTGTCTAAATGTTTCAGATCCGAAGCTTCTGACGGAATATCCGAATCCACAGTGTCAGAACTGAATCTTTATATATGTTCATGTATCCACAAAAGATGAGGAGAGCAGAACATGACTTCAGTTGAAGCATGGCTAATGCGCAAAGGCATCGCTATCTCGGCCAGTGCCGTAAAGAAACAGATGGGTATCGAAAGTCGCGAGGATTTGATTCGGTTTGAATCACGTATAATTCGTCGCAAAATAGATAGGTTGCTACAGGCGCCCTATAAAATAGCATGGGATTATTTACGCGAGGGTGAGTATGAAAAAGCCAAAGATAGACTGAAAGAAGCAAAACAATACGAGCCTCTCAATGTTTTAGCCAAGCTGCTCCACATCTATATACTCTGGTTTCAGGAAAAGTATGAAATAGCACTGGAAGACTACTGGGAACTCATGGAGGAATTCAGCTACCGAAACGACCTGTTCATACCTTCACTTTACGAGGCATATACCGAAAGAGTTTTAGAGACAACGCTAACAGGACCCAAGGGCAAAACTCCAATTACGATACGGCATGGCTGTACCCAAACAGATGAAAACTACTACGTTAAAGATTTCTGGTGCTCGCCAGAAGGTATCGCTGTTAACTGGATAACGAAAGAGAAATTTCTCTGGAAGAGTTACGATAACCATGCTACAGATGTTTTCTCATGGGATGGAGAATGTCTCTTTAGCACAGAGATCGGGCTGAGTCTCTGGGATGCTCTCACTTATGGACAAACCGGAGAGAGGGTTGAGATGCTTACAGGCAGATATTTTGTCGTTCGCTGTGTCAATGCCGGATACAGGGTTTACAGTCTGAAAGATGGATCTGAGGTGACCGATGAACCACTCACGGCAGAGCAATTTGGGGCCATTTTCCTACCGGCTAACCAGAATATCGAATGTATCGAGCTATACCAGAAAACAAGATTTTCAGGTGAAGAGGCAAGATCTGCAGAAGAACAATACGTCTATGAGTTCAACGACTATGGGATAGGACTGGATAAACCAGACCAAACAAAGAAGTTCAAGGGTGTTTTTCTACCTGATAACCTGAATGAATATGCCGATCTATATCAGGAGACCCATTTTTCAGAAGAAAAGGCAAAATCAGCAAAACCTTCCTTAGGAAATGCTACATTCGCTACTGGCAGTTATTCAAGACCCTGTGCCATTGATTGTCCCCCGTTCATGGTCAGTTACGGCGGTGGCACGTTGGTGATTGAATTTAAGTGATGGATTATTAATAAATTTATTTAAACTCAACTTTGAAACCCAAAAAAGAGCCGCAGCTATTTTCTCCCAAATCCCAAGAAACCGAAGACCAAAACCCACTCCAAAACCGCTACCAGGGCATTTCCATGATCCACAATTATAATCCTGTGGTCAAGACTGTCGTTTCAATATATGTACGTTGATCGCATCACTTTCAGAAAATCACTGAACATCTCGACATCAGACATATTTCCGGGATACGCACCGACGAAAAAGGTATCTGCCTGCTCATCCACTCCGAGATAATAGATTGATCTGTGGCAAGTTTCTTCGTTTCTGCGCGCTGTAACCCAAACCCGATTAAACCCGTTTTGCAATCTCTTTATGTACATCACCCACACAACAGTCACCCATGACCAGCCTGATCTTTGATCCGTTCATGGGCGCGTCAGGCGACATGATCATCGCCGCCCTGATCGATCTTGGCGCAGATCAATCGCACATCAAAGATGTTATGGAATCGGCAGCGCCAGTCGGCGTAAAGATCGGCAGAACGACAAAGAAAGGGATTGCAGCGACCAGTGTATCGGTTACGCCCGAGGATTCGACTGTTCGCACCTATCCCGAGATCGTGGCTGGTATCAGGTCGTCGGAACTGCCCGATCAGATCATTAAGGATGCAACCGCCATCTTTGATAGCATAGCATCCGCAGAATCAGCCGTTCACAATCTACCAGAGGATCGGCTTCACTTTCATGAAATCGGGCAGGCTGATGCCATCGCAGACGTGGTCGGGGC
>DTYY01000206.1 GCA_012961645.1 Methanosarcinales archaeon
GATGACGGAATAGATACTGAATTGCTCGGAAAAACATTCAGAGGGGGCGATATAAAACTATTTTACGCAGTCCCCAATTTTCAGAACCCTTCAGGAATCACCTATTCCAAGCAAAAGAGGAGAGATGTTGCCGATATCATTGAAAAAAATGATTCGATTCTCATTGAGGACGATCCTTATGGTGAATTAAGGTTTATGGGAGAAGATTTGCCTTCGATGGGGACTTACATAGAGGACAATATAATTCTATTAGGCACATTTTCAAAGATCGTAGCGCCGGGATTGAGGCTCGGATGGATCTGCGCAAAAGAAGATATCATGGAAAGGATAATTATCGCAAAGCAGGCTTCTGACCTCCATTCAAATCAGCTCTCGCAGAGAGTGATTTATCAATATTTGATTGATAATGATATTGATAGACATATAATGAGAATAAGAGATGCTTATAAAAAACGGAGAGACTTGATGGTGTCTATGATAACAGAACACTTTACAGAGGAGGTCAGATGCATAGAACCTGAGGGAGGAATGTTTTTATGGGCAACACTTCCGGAGAGGATTTCATCATTAGAATTGTTCAATCTTGCAATACAAGAAAATGTCGCATTCGTGCCTGGAAACGCATTCTATGTTGATGGGGGCGGGAATAATACGCTAAGATTAAATTTTTCAAATTCAGATGAAGAAAAAATTGAAAAAGGAATAAAACGATTGGCAAATATCATAAAAACGCTATGACCAGCAATAGTGATCCACCAGGGGGCATAACATCCCAACAATCAGCGAAAAGATACTGAGCCGGGCATCAGGCACCGATGCACGGGCTGGCGACTTCGTGCTCGCAGATATCGACTGCGCAATGGCGCACGACGGGACCAGCGTGCTTGCGATACGGGCATTTACAGAGATGGGCGCGAGGCATGTCTGGAGCCCTGATCGGATCGTGGTCCCTTTCGATCATATCATCCCGTCGAACAAGGAGACCACTTCAGTTCTCCACCGCATGGTGCGGGAATGGGTACGATCGCAGGGCATCTCCAATTTCTTTGATATCGGCGATGGAATCTGCCACCAAGTCATGGCAGAGCGGTTCGTACGCCCCGGAATGCTGATCGTTGGCGCGGACTCACATTCCTGCACCTACGGAGCACTCGGAGCGTTTGGAACAGGGATCGGCGCAACCGAGATGGCTGAGGTCTTTGCATCGGGAAAGCTCTGGTTCAGGGTGCCGCAGTCGATCAGGATCACGGTGGATGGTACGCTTCAGGATATGGTGAGTGCAAAGGACGTTACACTGCACATCATCGGCAAGATCGGTGCAGGAGGCGCAACATACAAAGCGATCGAGTATTACGGCGAAACAATCGCAGATCTCTCGATTGCGGGCAGAATGACGCTCTGCAACATGAGTGTCGAGATGGGTGCAAAGGCGGGTATCGTGCCTCCTGATAAGAAGACATTTGATTTTCTGAAAGATCGCGCTCACTCTGTTTCCGCTGACCCTGATGCATCGTACACGGATGAACTATTCTTTGATGTGACCGATCTTCCACCACAGGTCGCACTCCCTCATGCAGTGGATAATGTGCAGCCGGTGGGCGATGTACTTGGGACGCCTGTTGATCAGGTCTTCATCGGATCGTGCACGAACGGCAGGTTTGAGGACCTGAAAGCGGCAGCAGGGATCCTTAACGGGAAGCGGGTTTGCGTGCGAACAATCGTCGCGCCCGCATCCAGATCGGTACTGCAAAGAGCAATCGAGTCAGGAGTTCTCGGCACGCTCATTTCGGCGGGCGCAGTGATACTCCCGCCCGGATGCGGTCCGTGCCTTGGCGCGCATCAGGGCGTGCTCGGCGAGGGCGAGGTCTGCCTCTCGACTGCCAACCGCAACTTCAAGGGAAGGATGGGCACAGGCGGATTCATCTATCTTGCGTCGCCTGAGACCGCGGCTGCAACTGCACTCTCAGGCGAGATCGCGGATCCGCGGGGCGTTTGAGTCTCTGTAAAATCAGAGAGCTTCGGAGACGTAAATTTCAATCGAAACTTCTTAACTCGTCTCTCAGCGAGTTTTGCATACTCTTCGTCGATTTCGTATCCGACGTAACGTCGGTTCGACTTTATCGCCGCAATTGCCGCCTGTCCGCTCCCCATAAATGGATCCAGAACGACCTCATCCTTGAATGTGTAGAGCTGAATCGTTCGATAGGGCAGTTCCACCGGAAACGGTGCGGGATGCCCAATTTTCTTCGCGGATTCGGACGGAAACGTCCAGATACTTTTTGTAAACTCGAGAAATTCGTCACGCGAGATTGTATTCTCTCTTTTCATAGGGTTCTTCCTCCCAAATGTCCCTCTGGAGAATACCAGGATATACTCGTGCACATCCCGGAGTGTCGGGTTCGCTGCGGACTGCCAGCTCCCCCATGCAGTTGAGGAGCCTGCACTGGACGCTTTGTCCCAGATGACCTCGCCTCGCATCAGAAACCCCAGTTCGATCATATCCTCGGCTATCATGGCGTGAAGCGGGATGTAGGGCTTTCTGCCGAGGTTTGCGACGTTGATGCATGCCCTGCCGCCTGGTACAAGGACTCTGTAGACCTCACGCCACACACGCTTCAGGAAATCCCGATACCCTTCGAGAGTCAGGTCGCAGTCGTACTCCTTTCCTACGTTGTACGGCGGAGAGGTGACCATAAGGTGAACGCACCTGTCAGGAAGTTCATCCATCGACTCGGATGACTCACAAATAGTTCTGTTCAAAAATTCTGGTGGAATCGGGTTTTCCACGTATTCTATCTTCTCTTCCTTCGGCAGACTTTCGTAGAGCTTGCTCGTGTAAAATGCTGTGGAATCGTGGCTTATTCTTCCCGAGGTTCCGAAAGAACTTGTTTTTGTACCGCGTCTTTTGTTAGAAGTGGGCAACTTTATCATCCTTCCTTATCAATTCCAGAAACTTTTCGGCTTTTTCCTCATACGACGGCTTCTGGTTTGCAATCTCGATGATCTTTCCTAATTCTGATTTTGTCTCCATTCCAGAGAAAAATTCGCTATCTTTTTCCATTAACAACAATATATTTTTTTTAAATTCGTCAAAACCGTCAAATTTCAGGCTCATATTCCCAGTTCCATACAACAGACATTTTAACTTCTATTAAAAGTAATATATCTTCAGCCCTTTGTATCGTTTTTCTGGTTTTGCAGATCGCTACATCCGCTGGGGTTTTATTCGTGAGTCCAATTCCATTGCAAACCATGTTATGAACCGTATGTGCATTTATCTCCTCTGCAATTGGCATAAGATCGTCTTTCACCCATTTCTCGGT
Organism: Methanosarcinales archaeon; assembly: GCA_012961645.1. Lineage (GTDB taxonomy): Archaea > Halobacteriota > Methanosarcinia > Methanosarcinales > Methanogasteraceae > Methanogaster_D. The sequence goes on from DTYY01000206.1 coordinate 3,324, forward strand.
ATAACTTCCGATAAAAGCATTTCTACTCTGAAGAGTGGACTTTTCTCCTCTGTAGCCCCTGGGCCAATAAGCAAGATATTTCCCATCGGCGGTAACATAAAATAATTGGTCTGGTGTGGCTATCTCCAGAGTTTTTGTGAAGAAACGGTTTTCTTCTTCTTTATTCCACAGACTTGATTTTATCACGTACTTCACTCACATTTCCTCATTTTTAGTATATTACTCCTGCCATCCTACATCCACCGGTTGTTAAAACAATCCGGTTGTTCCGAAGATTCTCCAAAGCGCTATAGTATCGCCTGCCATAAGGTCACTTTTACACATCACGCTTTGTATTATTTACCTTTTCTGATTTCGAGGGGGCAGATTTCGATCGGGTCTTTTGTGGTCACGCACGAACAATCGTCACGCCCACATTCGTCTTGCATCCCCGAGAGACCGCGGATCCGCGGGGCATTAATCAGCTATAAAAATCCATCTCCCGGGATTTCAGGAGCGTTTAAACATCAAGGACATTATTCCTGGCTTGGTGCCCTTTCCAGGTTCTGATTGAATTGCAGGCATCGCCATACCTGATGATCCCAGCAGCTCACTATTGACCCGGTCGCTTATCTCTTTGAATATCATCTTGTAGGCGGTACAGTGGGGGTCTACGCCCTTTATTTCACCAGCAGTTGGTGCCATGGCATTGTAGGGACATCCTCCCCGACAAAATTTGATGTAGGCACATTCAGCGCATTCCTGGTCCACATATTCCTTAAACTGGTGCATAAGCTTCCATGCGTCAGAACGGGCAAGATCTTCCA
>DTYY01000207.1 GCA_012961645.1 Methanosarcinales archaeon
ATCCTCAGAAAGCGTTTCATCACCGATAGCCACCTCCCAGTCGTAAGCCATGATGGATTTGACACTGAAATGTCCTGAACCGATGCCACCTTCCTGCGCCAGAACAGGGGTCTTTATTCTGAGTTTCACGCCGATACGTGCGCCCGGCTTCTCCCACCATGGCGGTAGAAGTACGCCAAAACCGTTCTGCTCAAGGAGTGGGGCGGACTCCCGCAGGAAGGCATACGCCTGCGAAGTGGACATACCAAACCCCACAGGACGCGCATCTTCCAGACTCGTCTCGATTTCCGGGAATACTTGCGAGGCTCTGCCAAGATCGGCAAGCAACTGCTCCTGCGGGTTTTTGAACTTCCGTTTGAGGAAAGTGAGCGTTTTTGACCGTGTTTTCCACACCGTCTCCGCAGGGATCAGTAGACTCGGGTCATCATTAGCCTGAAGGAAGAAATGAACCGACCATATATCATAATCCCGTTTCACATCTCTATCCTTCTTTCCGCCCCCCTCTCTGTCCCCGCCCACATCACCGCTCCGCTCCGGGGGCGGATCGAGCCTGAAACAGGTGCGAAACGGCACATCCGGCGCAGATGGGCGGAGCCGGGAGAGCCAGTCCATTAGTTCATCCGAGAACGCATCCAGCGCTTCGGCGGGCGCATCAAGCACCGGTTTTTCGGTCGAGAGCGCAACCAGGAACTGCTCTGGTAACGGGGTGATTGCAGGACGGCGACCACGACGCGGCGGGATCAGTGACGCATGTTCAAGGCTCATGCGCACGAATGCGTCGATGGTCCGGTCGACAAAACTCATGATCAGGTCTCTTGGTGACGCCTCTGATCCACCATCCTTATGGGAGACGTTTGCCCGGCACTCGGGAGGCATCGCCTCTGCGAGCAGCCGCACCCGTTCCGAGTCTTCCTCGCCGATCACCGCCTTCCAGACAGCTATATTCCCTTCGATCGTGGGTACAAACTGCTCTCTTGCGATGAGCTCAAGCGAGAAGATGGCTGCCTCGATCCAGAACCTGATCGTTCCGCCAAAAGTTATGCCATGGGGTGGACGTGCCGGCAGATCGAGCAGCAGGTCAAACGCCTGGTGCGGCTCGAATGCCAGTGTCTCGATATTCCATGCGAAGAGAGATTTAGCCTTCTCGCTGCTCAATTCCTCCTCCCGAATGAGCCACGGCGATGGCAGCGGACCTTTCAGGGTTGATGGGAGGAGAAATGTCCCGGTCACAATTCTGGCCGGGGTCACTCTGAATGTGTCAACGATCAGATCTCCTAACACATCGCCTGGAAGCGAGAACGGGTGAGGCCTTGGTTTTGGTTTTCCAGGCGGTCTGCCTCTGCGCGTTGGGACGGTTAATGGCAGCGCAGAGGATTCTGCCCAGAGATATAGCATATCCGTATTCCAGATTGCGTGTAAGACCTGCATGTGTGATTGATACGGCGTCTCCTCTCATAAACCTGGTTCTCGGTAAAAGTAGCTATGGGACCTCCGGGAATCAGGGAATGCTCGATCCGGCAGCGACGAAGGCAGCAGCAGCCCCAAGACTCGTTTCGACAACCTCATCCAGTCCACGCTCATCACGTATAAATGCGAGGGTCATAAGCGATATTGTCGCAAATCGACATCGTAAAAGGATTTGGCTTCTGATAAGACCATCCCGATGCTCTTCCTTAATCCTACCACGTCCAAATCGCGGCCACGGATGTTCCTGTCACTGAAGAGCATTTCGCCAGTGACGCGGCAGTCCTTTATCAGATCGTTCATCTTGTTGATACGCCTGATTAATGTGGATTTGCCGCATCCGGATGGACCGATCGCAGCAGTGGCTTTTTCTCAGGTATCGCAATCATTGCGTTCTTTAACGCCTGCGAATCACCGTACCAGAGGTTCAGGTCACGGCTTTCGATTTTGATGTCCTTTCCGGTCATTTTACAAGCCCCAGTGATTCGATAAACTCCCAACACCCTGCCCGAAACAACATCGGATAGTGACTTCATCTCAAGTACATACGCGGTGCAACCATTGAGCTGGCAGAGGACGCCCTCAAAATCGACAGAACCCCTGCCTGGTGCGAGATGTTCGTCATAAACACCGTTGACCATATTATACATAGTTTTAATAAAAATATAAATTATATATAATATCTATATTTAATCCACATAACATATACTCTATTGTTCACGGCTCTTCTGGGTATGGCAGGAACCTGTGATGGAAAACCCCGGACCATGGTAGGGAGATGACCCCCCCCGGTTTATCCGGAAAAGAGAACACTGCGGCTGGTACACTATTCTTTTAATGCATGAACACGATTATATATCAATATTGTACAGAACCGTGGCACCGAGGATGGAAAGGACGGAAATAACGTGAAACCGATACGACATGTCATCAATATACAGAGTTTTTCACGCGATGAGATAGACACAATTCTTGACCGTGCCGCGCAACTCGAGCCGATCGCTCACGGCACAACATCTGATATCCTGTCAGGCAGAATACTGGCGACGCTCTTCTATGAACCGAGCACCAGAACCCGGCTCTCGTTTGACGCAGCAATGAAACGGCTTGGTGGTGATGTCATCGATTTCGGTCCGACTGAAGGGTCGTCGGTTGCGAAGGGCGAGAACCTTGCAGACACCATATCGGTCATGGGCGGTTACGCCGATGCAATCGTTCTGAGGCACCCGAGAGAGGGCGCAGCGCGGATGGCATCTGAATTTTCGTCAGTTCCGGTAATAAATGCAGGTGATGGTGCAGGACAGCATCCAACACAGACACTTCTGGACCTTTACACGATAAGAAAGGAGAGCAAACTAAATAAAGTGAAGATAGCGCTTGTCGGTGATCTCAAGTATGGCAGGACCGTTCATTCACTCGCGCATGCGCTTTCAATGTACAGCGCCGAGATATACCTTGTTGCGCCAGATGAATTGAGGATGCCTGATTCGATTAAGACCAATCTGATTGAGAGCGGGATAAGAATTACGGAAACCAAGGATCTGGACGACGTTGTCGGCGTGGTGGACGTGCTATATATCACAAGGATTCAGAAGGAGCGGTTTCCTGACCCGGGTGAGTATCAGATGGTTGCTTGCAGCTATAAAATAACAGAAGATACGTTAAAAAACGCAAAAGACGATTTAATCATCATGCACCCGCTTCCAAGAGTTGGTGAGATCGATCCCGGGGTTGACAAGAGCAGACACGCAGTATACTTCAAGCAATCGTTCTATGGCGTGCCTGTGCGCATGGCGATTCTCTCGATGGTGATGGGATGAAGAAGGAAAACCAGCCCGAAAACCGGGAACTGCGGGTCCGGAGGATCCGAAACGGCACGGTGATCGACCATATCACTGCAGGGCAGGCGTTGAATGTGTTGCGCATCCTGGGTATCACCGATCGATCGACAGAGGTGGTGAGTGTCGTCATGAACGTCTCTGATAGGAAAAAAGACATCGTTAAGATCGAAGATCGGGAATTAAATCCAGAAGAAGTGGATGAAATCGCATTGATCTCGCCTGATGCGATGATCAACATCATACGCGACTACAAGGTCGTTGAAAAGCATAAGGTCATTCTTCCATCAGAGATCGAGGGTGTGGTCAGATGTATGAACCCAAACTGCATCACAAACACCGATGAGCCGGTTAAACCGCGGTTTGCGATACATCGTGGCGATGGGGTCGAACTGCATTGCGTCTACTGCGGAAGGATAATCGCTGATCGGATTGTAGATTTCCTTATCTGACGGATGAAAGATTAATATATCAAATAACACCACCTAACTTTCATAGGGCAACTATGATGATCGAACAGGCACTATGGGCGGCACTCACACTCCTGATCATAGCATCGGCACTGCCTGGACAATACCGGCGGTACCGGTTCCTCATCGGAGCCGCAGGCTGGTTCTTCTTTGCGGTCCATTGGCTGATCCAGCCAGCGCATTACGTTGAGATCGGTGATTATGTAAATGTCCTGCTGGTGCTGGTAGTGGCGGTCTTCTGCATGATCATAGCACATACGATGTACCGGAATTACAAGCATTACGAGGATGATGGAGACATTCTTCTGACGATAACAGTCGCTGCAGCGCTTGGCGGTCTGTTTTACTATCCGTTTGCCAAGATCGAGGTTCTTAACACGTTTCTGATCTCTATGGTCACGGAACAGGTCGTTTTCATTCTGCACCTATTCAGCGTGCCGGCACAACAGATCGGCTGGAACCGGATTGAACTCAATGATCATGCGATCACGATCATTCTTGCATGCACAGCGATCGAAAGCATCGCAATATTCATCGGACTGATCTTCTGCGTCCGCGCACCTATGAAAAGGACCATGGTCGCATTTATTGCCTCAGTTCCGGTGATCTACGCACTGAATATGGTCAGAAACGTGTTTGTTGTGGTCGCCTACGGATATACCTGGTTCGGCGATCAGAGTTTCCAGATTGCACATCATTTGATCGCGAAGATCGGCTCAGGAATCGCGCTATTTGCGATCGCTTATATCGTGTTGCAGATGCTTCCCGAACTGTTGAGCGCAATCGATCAGTTGTTTGCGGTTGTGCGCAGATACTTAACCACTCACCATGAGAGTGAGGAGCAACTGTGATGATCAAGCTTGCAGAAGGTTCTATCGGGTGGATCATCTCGGCAGCGTTCTGTGCTCTGGTGTCATCTCTGCTCATCAGCATCGATGAAAGGATGCTGACCGTTGCTTATGGCTTTATTTTACTGACGATATTCTTTATCGGCTTTTTCCGGGATCCGCACCGTACACCAGACCCGCATCCCGGCGTTACCGACGATTGCGCACTGCTGGCGCCTGCTGATGGCAGGGTCATGGCGATCCGGAATGGTTCGGTACAGATCTTTATGAACTTTCATGACGTGCACGTCAACAGAGCCCCGGTTTCTGGCAGGATCAAAGCAACCAGATATACGAAGGGGAGCCATATCCCGGCTTTCACGAAGGATTCCCTCAGAAACGAGCGAAATGAGATCATTATCGAAAATGATGGATTTGACTGCATGGTCACTCAGATCGCCGGAACGATAACGCGCAGAATCGTCCCTTATGTCACAGAAGGCGATTTCGTGCATCGAGGCGGGCGTGTTGGAATGATCAGATTCGGTTCAAGGGTTGACATGACCCTACCGCCCGGGTTTGAGCCTGTTGTACGAAAAGGGGACAAAGTGCGAGCTGGCAAGACCGTAATCGCCATAAAAACATCAGGAACAGGTAGTGATGAAAGAGAGCATCCAGAATAAAACCGGATGGGATATCCTGCGGTTGATTCGCCTACCGGACCTGATCACGATTCTAAATGCACTATTTGGATTCACAGCCATTCTTTATCTGTTAAATGATGATCTGGGCGGCGCTGCTATCATGGTTCTGGCTGCTGCACTCGCAGACGGCGTGGATGGTGCTATCGCAAGACACGTCGAGTCAGGTGTCTTTGGAGAGTACCTTGACTCGTTTGCAGACGCCATCTCCTTTGGAGTAGCCCCTGCTCTCATCTATTATGCGATGGTCGGCACGTACCAACACACAGTGGCATGTGCATTTTCTGCCGCATATCTGATCTGCGGGATGCTCCGGCTCTCCAGATTCGGGGTTCTGGACGATATAGAGTTTCGCGGGCTTCCGATCACAGCCGCCGGCACATTCGCAGCTTTATTATTGTATTTAATTGATTATATTTATTACTCGCCGTATGTGGTAACCGGTGTCCTTGCTGGATTGTCGTTGCTGATGGTCAGCAACATACAGTATCCGAAGGTCAGGTCGGTCAGGATACTGGTGCCGCTTGCAGTTGTGTTCGTTCTCACGATCGCCTCTCACTACGGAGGATTCTGCGACTGGTTCGCATGGGTTCTCTTCAGCATGATCGGGTGTTATCTGTTAAGTCCGCTGGTCTGGCACGGTCAGAATCGCTGAGGATGCCCGTAATCGAAAGGCATTAATGCCATCAAGCCAACGATATTTATTGAGAAATAGAATGGAAACGCCGATGTATATCATACCCGGACCCTCTTCCCAGGTACTTGCGGGCAGTGTCGCCCGCGCAATGCAATGCCGCCTGGCAGACACCGAATTTTTCCACTTTCCCGATGGTGAGCAGTATCTTCGCGTACCGGATGATGTCGGCGATCACGTCGCAATCATCCAGTCAACACCGACCGATTCTGATTACATCGCACTCCTGCAACTGATCGATGCATGTGATGCGGCAGATAGGATCGACGTGGTCATTCCATATTTCGGTTACGCGCGGCAGGATCATCGGTTCAAGCATGGGGAGGCGGTGAGTGCAAGGGCGCTTGCACGTGCAATCACAGCAGACAGGGTCTTTACGATAAATGTCCACAATCAGAGCGTGCTTCAGTACTTCGATGCAGACGCCACCGATCTTGATGCCGCACCTGCGATCGGGGCGCATCTCGCATCGATGAAAAGAGACGAATCAGATAGCTTATGTATCATTGCACCTGACGAAGGTGCCATCGATCTCGCACGATCTGCGGCTGATTATCTCGGCGTTGACTTTGATTACGTAGAAAAAACTCGCCTCAGTGGGGATGATGTGACGATAAAGACGAAGAAACTCAATGTTGCCGGAAAAGATGTTGTTATACTGGACGATATCATCTCGACCGGGGGTACGATTGTGAAGACGGCTCTTTTACTCAGGGAAAACGGCGCAGACAGGGTATTTGCCGCATGTATTCACCCTGTCCTTGCTCGCAATGCAGCCACACACCTCTTCTCCGCGGGCATCGAGGGGATCATGGCGGCAGATACGCTTGACAGAAGCGTGAGCGTGATCAGCGTGGCTCAACTGATCGCTGATGCGATTTGAGGAGAAACAACAATGGATAACATAAAAAATCTTGTATCAAGGTTTGACACATACATAAGAACGCACAAACCAGAGCAACTGGTCATACCACCGCTGATCGTGCTTGTAATCGCATTAATCGTCCTCGGCGGCATGTATGTAACCACAGGCTCTCCGGTACGTCTTGGATTCCAGTTCGAGGGGGGCACGATCATCGAGCTTGACACACCAGACTCTTATGACGACCTGAAGGTTGCTTTTATGGATTATCCACTCATCGGCGTGAGTGAATCCGGCAATCGCAAGATGCTCAAATTCGGTCCGATGGACAGTGATAAAGAAGAATCGCTGGTTGCGAAAGTCAACAGCGAGTATGAATATGCGACACCCGAGATCAAGCAGGCAGATCCGATATATGCAAGATCACTGCAGAAACAGGCGATAAAAGCGATATTGATATCATTCTGCCTCATGGCAGTCGTGGTTTTTCTGATATTTCGGACGTTTGTGCCCTCGGTTGCGGTTGTACTCTCTGCATTCTCGGATATCATGATTGCATCTGCATTCATAGCGATAACAGGCATCGAACTATCGCTTGGAACAATCGCTGCTCTCCTGATGCTGATCGGATACTCGGTGGACAGTGACATTCTTCTCACGACACGACTGCTCAAACGTAGAGGCAACCTCGATGACAAGGTCACGAGTGCGATGACGACCGGTCTAACCATGACCAGCACAACGCTCGCTGCGATCCTGATGATGTATCTTGTTTCAGCATATTCGTACCTCATCGTCCCGTCGTTTCCGCAGATCAGCATCATAAGCGATATCACAATCGTTCTCCTCTTCGGTCTCGCTGCCGATCTGATGAATACGTGGATGCTCAATACCGGAATACTGAAATGGCACCTGCAGAAGCAAAGGGGGCGGAGAACATGAAATTGCATAAGGATTTTAGAGTCATCGTATATGTCATCGCCATGCTGTTAGCCCTGATTGTGATTCACCCGACTTATGACGATGGTCTTTCGTCCAATCTGCAGTACGGGCTCGATCTCGAAGGCGGGACAAGTCTCCAGCTCAAGTTAGAGGGCGTGATCGCCGGAGTCGAGGCTGATCCTGCACAGATCATCGAAGAAGAATACTCTGATGCATTCGGAGAGATCGAGATCATCGAGGCGTCAGAGACTGAAGTCATATTCAGGACACCGGAGCCACTCAATAAAGATGAGATAGATGCGATTGGTTACGGAAGTGTGCATGTGAGGGACAATGAGGTCACACTCACCATAAACAAGGAATACGTGATCCAGGCATATCTTTCAAGGTATCTTGAGTGCGAGGTGGTCTATCTCGGCAGCAATATGTATGAGATCAGATCCGCCATCGGTGAGAGCGAACTGTCAGACGTACTCGCCGAGGTCGGTGGATCGATTGCAACAGACATGCGAGGGAAACCCGTATTCAGGGACGCCGTAACAAAAGAGACCCAGAAGACGACAGAGGCGATATTAAGCGAGAAGTTGAACATCTGGGGCTTGAAGGATGTTCCGATCACTCCTGTTGAGGATAATATTCTCATGGTCGACCTCGCTGGTGTCGATCTTGACACAGCGATGGAGATTGTTGCAACGCCAGGGAAGTTCGAGATTCGCATCCAGACAACAGAGAACGAGACAGAGCATGTGACATGGGGTGATCACATCACCGCGGTGGACATACCCAAGATGCGGGATGGCGCATGGGGCGTCGGTTTCACGGTGGACGGCGTTGGAGCGAATGCGATTCGAGATGCGGCAGTCGAATCTGGTGCTGTTGACGATCCGGAAGCACACGAACTGATCATGCTTCTTGATGACGAGGTGATATATTCAGCACCGCTTGCATCTGAACTGGCAGAAAGTCTGCAGGAACTCTACGACAAAAACCAGGATGTACCGTCTTATGCACTGGTTGCGACCACCGGGGCGGGAGACGTTGGAAAGGAGACTGTGGAACAACTATACATACACCTTCGTGCAGGAGCGCTCCCTGTAGAGGTTGATGTGATCGGTTCATGGCAGGTTCCTGCCGCACTCGGCGCCCAGTTCAAGGAGCAGACGATACTTGCCGGCATCCTTGCGCTGCTCATGGTTGCTCTCACCATCTTCCTCAGGTACCACCAGAAGAATATCCTCATCCCGATGGTTGCAACCTCGGTAAGCGAGGTCTTCATGATTCTCGGCTTTGCGGCAGCAATAGGCTGGCAGCTCGACCTCCCGGCAATTGCAGGAATCATCGCGGTCATAGGAACAGGAATCGACCACTTGGTGATCATCACCGACGAGGTGCTGTATGAGGGCAGGATGCCGTCCAAGAAGGTTTATCTCTCGAGAATTGCAAGGGCGTTTGCGATCATCTTTGCCGCCGCAACAACCACCATCATCGCGATGTCGCCGCTTCTCTTTATGGGATTTGGCGCACTGAAAGGTTTTGCCATCACCACGATCGTGGGTGTTTTGATCGGCGTTCTGATCGCAAGACCGGTTTACGGACGGGTGATCAGGGAACTGCTGGAGTGAAGTGAGAGAGGTTACCTGTGATGATAACAAAAGAAGATAAAGATATAATCTTGCATTGTGCCGCAAAGTACAATGTTTCCAGAGTCATCCTCTTTGGTTCCTCTCTAAGAACCGACAAAGAAGCAGGCGACATAGACATCGGGGTAAAAGGGATTGAACCCAGGCTGTTCTTCAAATTTTATGCTGAGTTATTCAGGCGTTTGTCCAAACCTGTCGATCTCATCGACCTTTCTAAGAAGTCGTTATTTAATGAGGTTGTAGAAGAGACTGGAGTAAAAATCTATGGATAACCTGCATAAGAAAATTCTTGCGGAAGAGGAGAATGTTGAACTGGCATTAAGTAATCTCGACGACGCAATGGCAAGAAAAGAGAAGACAGTTATTGAATTGGCAGCCATCGGTGCGTTCCTCCACAATATTTATAACGGCATAGAGAATATTTTGAAGCAAATTCTATATGCACAGGAGGTTGAGATACCCAGATCCGACACATGGCATAAAGATCTGTTGAATCTTTCAATATCCATGGAGATTATTTCGGAGAGGTTATCTGATGAACTCTACCAGTACCCAACTTTCAGACATTTTTTTGTTCATGCATACGGTTTCATGCTTGAGGAGATTCATCTAAAAGAGTTAGCTGGCAACATTCGAGAGGTCTGGTATCGATTTTTGTTAGAAATAGAGATTTTTTTGAAGGAATAAGGACGATTGAACCAACTATGAACAAATCAATGAAAGAAAGGGCTGAAACATGCGCCGCTGCTATCAGGAAGCACGAAGAGGTGCGGATCGTATCACACATCGATGCCGATGGCTTGACCGCGGCTGCAATTATGTGCCGTGTGCTCGAGCAACTCGGGATCGAGCATGGCGTGCGGTTCGTGAAACAACTGGACAGAGGAGTCCTCGATGAGGTTGCTGATGCAAACATCCCGACGATCTTCACCGATCTTGGAAGCGGGATGCTCTCTGATATGCCCGGTGGCATGGATGTCATAATCGCGGACCATCACCAGATCGATCAGAACGGCAGTGTTGAATACCACTTAAACCCGCATCTCTTCGGCATCGATGGCTCGACCGAACTGAGCGGATCGGGTTGCTCGTACCTGCTTGCACAGGCGCTCGGAAGCCCTGGACTTGAGCCAGGAGACCTGTCCGATCTTGCGATCGTGGGCGCTGTCGGTGATCTGCAGGCAAGAAAGTTCGGGAAACTGGTCGGGTGTAACAGGGAGATCCTGAAGCAGGGTAGAGATCGAGGAGTGTTGAATTACAAGAAGGATCTCTCGTTTTTTGGGAAGCAGACACGGGAGATATTCAAGTTGTTGCTGTACTCATCTGACCCGTACCTCCCGGGACTGACAGGAAATGAGGATGCAAGCATCGAGTTTCTGAGAAAGGCTGGCATAGATGCTGGTGGTGAACGATGGAGGCGCTGGATCGACCTGAGTGTTGAAGAGCAGCAGAGGATGGTCTCGTCACTGGTTCAGTACTGCATCTCAAAGCGGATGTCATCCTACCACGTCCACAGACTGGTAACCGAGGTATACCTACTGACAGAGGAGCAGGAGGGGACCGAACTGCGGGATACATCCGAATACTCCACCCTGCTCAATGCCACCGCACGCTATGGCTTTGCTGATGTCGGTCTTGCCGTCTGTCTCGGGGATCGGGAGGGGAAGCTTGCAGAAGCACATGAACTGCTTGCAGATCACAGGAGAAACCTTGTGGAGGGTCTGAAACTCGTTAGAGAGAGGGGCATCACCGAACTTTCCCATGTTCAGTACTTTGATGCCGGCAGTTCGATTCGGGATACGATCGTTGGTATCGTCGCGGGCATGAGCCTGACAAACTCCAGAAACCGGAACATGCCGATCTTTGCGTTCGCGGAGAGCGATGCCGGGCTCAAGGTCTCTGCACGCGGGACGCAGGCGCTCATCAGGAAGGGGTTAAACCTTGCTGATGCGATCGGGGCGTGTGCAGCAAGGGTTGGCGGCACCGGCGGTGGGCACAACATCGCGGCGGGCGCAACCATACCACGCAAGAGCAAAGATGAGTTTCTTGAACTGATGGACACTGCGATCGGAGAACAGCTCAGAATAGCAGGTAAGTGATGCGGAATGGACGTGCTATATCTCATGGATTGTTATGCAGATGAGTTTGAAGCGACCGTTGAGGCGGTGGTAGATGAACGGTTCGTCATACTCGATAAAACCGCGTTCTACCCTGATTCTGGCGGACAGCCGCACGACACAGGCGTCCTCGTGCGGATATCGGACGAGCGCGAATTTCTGGTTATGTATGTGCGGAGGACGGATGATCTGATCAGCCATGAGGTCACAGAGCCCGGGCTTGCAGCAGGCGACCGGGTCATCGGGAGGATCGACTGGGGGAGGAGGCACCTCTTCATGCGGTCGCACACCGCATGCCACGTGTTAAGCGCAGTGATTCACAAGGAGACCGGTGCCCTGATCACAGGAAACCGGATCGGGGAGGCGAAGACAAGGGTGGATTTCAGTCTTAAGGACTTTGACAGGTCAGAGATCAAGTCGTATGAAGAGAAAACGAATGAGATCATCGATCAGAATATTCCAGTTGATATAAAGATTCTTTCAAGAGAGGAAGCCCTTGAGATACCGTCGATCGTGAAATTGAAGATGGATCTGCCTGACCGGGAGGATATGCGCATCATCGACATCGTTGGCTATGACGCGCAGGCATGTGGCGGTACACATGTAAGAAACACCGGCGAGATCGGGCACATAGAGGTCGTGAAGGCTGAGAACAAGGGAAAGAATAATAGAAGAATCTATTTCAGGCTGGAAAGAGCCGAGTGAAGATCTGGGCGTTATCGAAGAGTCATCGTGCAATCGCGATGGTCACGTTTCCATATTTCCTTTTCTCAAGTATCAATTCCTTCTTTTCGGATAGTGCGAGCGCACATGGCTCTGCCACTCCGACGATGCCGAACCTGCTCGCCTCAGAGCGGGACGGTGGGGTGTACATGTTGATCGTCTCATCGCCCAGAAACACGATCTTGCGCCCGAGCGATTCTGCTGCGTATATGATGCCGGGCTCGTCCTCTTTTAGCCGGGATGATGCGAAAATCTGGACGTCATCTATATCGATGCCTGCCTCACGAAGTCCGGACATGACTGCGTCAGAGACCTCCAGGTGGGTAACGCCGCGTCTTGCTCCGATTCCGACGATCGCGCCGGCTGTTTCGTTGTTCATGAGTGGACTGTCATCGTTCTGGCGTTATAATCATTCCGATAATAAATTGTAAAAACCACGCCCAAAAATTTCCTGGAAAGTCGCCGAGAACTTCCCAATCCAGCTTCTGGCATAACCAGGATTTCTGCAGAGAATTGCGTACTTCTCCTTTATGAACGCCTTCAAACTTTGAACAGAATCTATGAAAACCTCTGATATCAGCTTTTTCAGACTTTTCCATAGGAATTCTATGGGATTCAAGTCATGGGAGCATGGAGGTAGGAAAACAAGGTACAATCCCAGCTTATCAGCCTCTCCCATTACTTCCTTCGCTCTATGGTTAGAAAAATTGTCGCAACTACTCACGTTTTAGAAGTCAGTAGACTTCCATATCATTTTTAGGTTGTACCCTCAACGGTGGTTGCGAATACCCCCTTCTGAACAATAAAAATTTATGAAAAATA
>DTYY01000208.1 GCA_012961645.1 Methanosarcinales archaeon
CCATACAAATGAGAATCGGTTGGTGGGGCTGATGCTATCGGTTTTTAGTGGAAAATCGGGGGGATTTTACGTTTCTTTGAAAGGCAAGTTTAATTCAAGACATATTTTATAGGATAACGAAAATCGGCAGTATTAATGTTGGTTAATGGCGAGGGTATTGGAATAAAATTGAGGTAAAAAACAGACTGCGACCGGGAATTTTCACTCGGTCAGAGGTCTTATCGGCACGATATAGGGTCTTTCTCCGTTACTATCGACCCTGCTGATCACCTCAGCCTCCACACCATACACCGATCGTATATTCTCTGGCGTGAGGACATCAGACGGACTGCCCGCATCAAAGATCCTGCCCTCTTTCATGATGAGCAATCTGTCGGTGTATTTCGATGCAAGATTAAGATCATGGATCGCCATCATCGCTGAGATCCCCTCCTTTGCCACGAGATCCTTTATGATCTCCATCACCTCAAGCTGGTGTCGTATGTCAAGGTTTGAGGTGGGTTCATCGAGCAAGAGAACCTCAGGCTCCTGTGCAAGCGCTCTTGCAATGAACACCCTCTGTTGCTGACCACCGCTGAGCTCTTTGATGTCGCGCATGGCAAGGTCCTCGATATCCAGCAGCTCCAGTACATCCAGAACCTTCTCATTGTCCTCTTCGCCGCTGCGCCAGCCGATATGGGGGCGTCTGCCCATGAGAATGGCATCGAAGACCGTGGTGGGAAATGTTTGTGAGGCGGTTTGTGGTATGTACCCCATCTTTCTGGCAAGCTCCATCCCATCCATCTTCTTTATATCCATTTCGTCCAGGAGTACACATCCACTCTTTGGACTTAGAATTCTGTTTATGCACCTGATCAGCGTCGATTTTCCCGCGCCATTCGGACCCACGATCCCGAGCATCTCTGACTGGGCAAGCCCAAGGCACACATCTGCGAGCACCGGCATGCTTGTATAGCCAAATTCCAGACCCTTCACCTTAAGTTTCATCTTACCAGTACTCCCTCCTCTTCCTTATTATGAGATAGAGGAAGAGAGGACCTCCCACGCAGGATGTTATGATTCCTACAGGGATGATTACCGGTGCTATGATTGTTCTTGCAACGGTATCAGCGAAAAGCAAAGAAACCGCTCCAAAAAGACCGGAAGCCGGGACCAGAAACCTGGTATCTCCACCGATGATTATGCGGCAGATGTGGGGGGCGACCAGTCCAACGAATGCGATCATTCCGGTGAAGCATATAACAACTGCTGTAAGGAGGGATGCAGTCATCATCACAAAGATTCTGGTTCGCTTGATATTGACGCCGAGACTTTTTGCAACTTCATCACCTGCACCCATCGTATTCAGATCCCATGATTTCCATATAAGCAAAGGAATGCATACGGCAAGGATGAGAGATACAGCAAATAGATCGCTCCAAGTGGCGTTTCCAAGGTTTCCCATCTTCCAGACCACAAGCCCTTTGAGCATCTCCGGATCAGAAAAGTAGTGAAGCAGCGATGAGACTGAACTGAAGATGAATGTCATCGCAATACCTGCAAGTATCATCATCTCCGGTGTGGCTCTCTTAAAGCGCGCCAATCCGAAGATGACGAATGCCGGGATCAGGGAGAAGAGGAACGCATTTCCCATCAGGATGAACTTTCCGGACGTAAAGCCAGCGCCGAGGATAAAAGCAATGCCAGCACCCAGATGAGCACCGGCAGCGATTCCTATTGTGGTTGGGCTTACAAGTGGGTTTCTTAAGATGCCCTGCATCGCTGTGCCCGCGATCGCAAGTCCTATTCCAGCCAGGACACCCATAGCGATGCGGGGCAATCTCAACTTCCATACGACGTACTCTTCGTTTGTGTTGATGAAATCCTGATACACTGCGATCGGATGAGAGATGTCAACA
Source organism: Methanosarcinales archaeon (assembly GCA_012961645.1). GTDB lineage: Archaea > Halobacteriota > Methanosarcinia > Methanosarcinales > Methanogasteraceae > Methanogaster_D. Next base: position 1,899 of record DTYY01000208.1, read on the forward strand.
TCTTGGAATGGACTGTGGACGATTATGTGATACACTTCTGTGACTGTGATCGGATAGGAGCCAAGCGTTGCGGATATGGCTGCGATGATACATATAGCGATGATGCAGGAAAGAATAAAGATGATCTTCCTTCCGATGAACTCTTTATATTGTGCTGTTATTTCCGCTCTCTTCGTACCAACCTCGGCGGCATTCATCTCACCCCGGTTGTAGATTCGCATAGACACTCCCCATCGCCAGGATCATGCTCATGATCATTGTGAGTATGGTGGTGTCCATGACTATGATCATGATCACCGTGGCTATGATGATGCCCATGTCCATGATGATGTTCCTTTAAATGTTCTGCAACCCACTCTGGCAACGTTGCTTCCGGATAACTGTCAAAATCCGGAATATAAGGTTTTATATCCAGAATAGGAGTCCCGTCCAGGGCGTCAAACCCTTTCACCAACATCTCTCCGTTCTCAGGGGAAAAATTCAGGAGTTCTACCACCGAAAGACCGATTGGATTGGGTCTAACCGGCATCCGGGTAGCAAATACCTTCACATGGGCGGGTCTATGACTATCCTTCGGCATCTTCCACTCGCCTGATCTGTGGATCCAGAAAAGGACGAGTATATGGGAATAACCATCCAGACCGCCCAATCCGCTGGCATGTTCGGGGTAAAGTATTATCTGGGAGGTATCTTCGCCCCAACCCTTGTCTCCATGAGGGTGCGGTACATCATCAAAATGATGATATTTCGATCTGGTGTAGCCTACAGGGTTTACACCATAACGTTCTTGATTGGTTTCATTGTTGTTTTCAACAGACATGATATCAACTATCTTCCTTGTGATACACGAACACACCGTGCTCGTCCAGATTATAATTAAGTCTCTGGAATCTTGTCAGGTATTCCTGATGGACCTCTTCCGGATACAGATCACTGAATATCTCAGGGTAAAGCCATTTCGCCACATAAGTAGCGCCTATGAAGTTGGCAGTACTGCCTACAAGATCATTGTGGATGAGATAAACCCGGTTCTCTCTTACCGCAGTCAGGTTCTCCCATCCAGGACGATTTACGGCGTCTTCCCTCAATTCTTCCATTCCTTCCGGGTCATCTACTTCATAGCCGCAGAGTCCGGGTCTACCCGTTACTACTACAATTATAACATCCGGATCCTCCTTCATCAACCACTCCTTTTCCACTTCAACGATTGGTGCTGAAGATTGTAGCGGTAGATCAGCAGCGATGTTTATACCTCCTGCTGCCACACATATCTCATGACCTGATGAACCACTGGCAAAAGCCATGTTACCCCCCAGATGATCCATCTCAATGTACACCCGCATCCTCTTTTCCTCTGGAATTTCACTCGCTCTTCCCTTTATTTTTTCATCTATATAATTCTTGTAGAAATCACAGAACTCTTCGGCTTCCTCTTCTTTATCAAGGAGATATCCAACCTGATTTACATTTGCTGTTATCCTCTCCAATCGCCCCATATCCCAGCGAACAAGTGCGATCGTATCAGGAAGACCATCTTCAAGCCCGTCATTACCTCCCAATATTCTACCAGTAAAAACGATATCCGGATTCAGATTGATGATCGCCTCTCTGTCAGGTCTTGGAGGTACTCCAATGTTTGGTAAATCACTTAATATAGGAAAAAACGCTTTCTTCGGTAATATATGTTCATTTGAAACTCCTACCACCCCGGATTCAGCTTTGACTATTTTTACAGCTTCGGCAACAGGGTAGGTAAGAACAACCATTCTTTTTACCGGCTTGTATATCGCGACCGTTCTGTCCATGGAATCCACGATCGTCTTTGGTTCTCCGTTCCAGTACACATAGACATGAGCAGCATCTCTCAGCTCGTCCAATTCGAGGTGCTCTTCTCTTTCATATACATACGAAAGGATCGCATCTGCAAGTTCACCCTCTGTCAGTTCATCATCTTCGTCTGCATCACCTGGCATGCATGGTCCCGCTGCAGTAAGCGGCAGGGTAATGAGCGATATGCATGACACGAGAAGCATCGTTATCAGTGGATTAGATATCATCTTCTTCATCTCTTTTCACCTCCTTTTTCTGCTTCTAAATACTGCAAAAACTATTATACCAACTATCAAGGCAACAATTGCTGCTATTTCCATTGTAAATTCTGTGCGAGTGCTTTTTCCCACGTCTTTCGTATGAAACGTGTGTGGCGTCGGGGTAGGGGTTGGAGTTTGGGTGGCTGCCTCCTCCTCGGGTTCTGGCGTTTCTTCGGGCCTGGGCGTCAGCATCGGCGATGCTTCCACCTTCTCCTCACCAATTATCGCAAATGATGAAAACCCTTGCGTCTCTGCTTCAAAATAGGAAGAAATATCGTCTTCACTGAGCTTGGAGGTGGGTAATGTCTCCCATTCTCCAATATATCTGTTGAGCTTTATCGTTGCTTCATCGATGTTATTATCAGCAATCCATGACTTATCCACCACAAACTCGATCTTTGCGGTTAAGTTCACATCTGCAAGTTTTTTTGCCGTTATATCGATGTAATCATAAACGATTCCAGGTGCTTCTGCGATTTCTACGGGCTCATCCACTTTTTCAACCACCACAACAACACTGCTCACGTTTTTATCTGCTTCTATGCTTATTTTGCAGACATTTAATCCTTCAAACGTTGCTGATCCGGGTTTCCCGGCTTCTATGTTGATGATCTCTGATGCTTTTGTTGACGTTGATGTGGGGAATGCGAAACCTCCGCCACCTCCGCCGCCGTTATTGTCATTGTCATCATCACCGCCATCATCAGGTTGCACAACAGTGATGCTGGTGCTCATTATCGTTCCATTCGTCCCGTTCAAAAGGTCCTCCCAGGCACCAATAAAGACACCTTCCCCTGATGACGGCACTAAAACTTTGTATTTAATCTCTGTAACCTCATCTACCACTGCAAATGCTATTCTTTGCCCTGAAACCTCGTGGTATTGGTGATCCGATGGATGCTCCGTGAACATGAAGTTATCAGGGATTGTCTCATTGATAAAACCCACCCGGATACCGGCTATGCTCAGCGTGACAGTGAGTTCGCTATCCGGGGACGGAGAAGTTGTTGAAAAGCTCCTCACAACGTCTGTTTCTTCTGCCACTGCAAGCGGTGCCAACACTGCAATAACCATAACCGCCAGCACAACCGCTGCCAATATCTTATCTTTGTCTCGCATTTTCCTCCTCATTTGATAATTTGGTAAGCCAAAGTAACAGGTGGTGCTATATATAAGCTTTTCGGTATCTTCAGTACTTCCGAAACTACCGAGTTCCGAACACAATTCTCAGCCACGCCACC
>DTYY01000209.1 GCA_012961645.1 Methanosarcinales archaeon
AATGCTCGTTCTTGCGTTGATTATTCCATTCGTCATCATGTTCATTGTGAAACAGATCACTCCGAGAAACCCGAGCCGATTCAAGAACACCACCTACGAGTGTGGAAAAGATCCGATTGGCGGAGCGCATGTGCGATTCAATGTTTCGTACTATCTACTTGCGATCGTTTTTGTGCTTTTTGATGTTGAGGTTCTTTTCTTATATCCGTGGGCGGTCTGTTACAAGAATTCGGCAGTTTTAGGAGAGATCCCTGGATTTACTCTGATAGCAGGCTCTGCGATGACTCTATTCCTTATCATCGCACTGCTCATTGGAGATGCTTACGCATGGAAGAAAGGCGCGTTCTCATGGATGCGTTGAGAAGGAGGTTATCATGCCAAAAGATATCAGAAAACCGATGCAGGTTGTAACCACCACCACGAGCGCGATTCATGAGTTCCTCAAGAATTCGCTGGCGCAGGATGTCATAAACTGGGGGCGTAAGAACTCGCTCTGGTTCATGACCCAGCCAATGGGCTGTTGTGGTGTTGAGATGATTGCCACGGGCTGTGCTCACTACGATACCGATAGATTCGGGATCATCCCGCGATGTTCGCCGAGACATGCTGATGTGATGGTGGTCAGTGGGTACATCGTCCGTAAGTACTTCCCGACGCTGAAGCGGTTGTACGAACAGATGCCGTCTCCGAAGTGGGTGATCTGCATGGGCAACTGCTCGATCAGCGGAGGTCCATTCTACCGGTCCTACAGCACACTGCAGAACATCGATGAGATATTCCCGGTCGATATCTATATCACTGGATGTCCGCCGAGACCAGAGGCGCTGATCCAGGGGTTCGTGGAACTTCAGAAGAAGATCAAGGCAAAGACCGACAAGGGAACGATGTACGGGGTGAAATGAGAATGGATGGAGAGACCAATTCCCCAGAATTAATTCTGGGGTCTCTGAAATCGCAGTTTCCAGACGTTGTCAGTGATGCTTTAATAGATCCGAGACCACCGTACATGGTCTGTGCAAACGTCGATAAGGAAAGAATCGTTGACGTGTGCTCGTACTTGAAGGATGATCGGCAGTTCAACAGATTGTCAGGAATTACGAGCGTTGATTTCTTGGAAGAGAGTAAGTTCGAGGTTGTGTACATGATCGCATCGTACGATCACTCTGTGATCGTGAAACTGAAGGCAGAGGTTCCGAGGGATGAGAGTCCATCGATCGACACTGTGACCACAGTCTGGTGGAATGCGAACTGGTACGAGCGAGAGGTCTACGAGATGATGGGAATCTACTTTAATGGACACCCTGAGCTGACACCGCTCGTCTTAACAGATGATATGATCGGAGAATATCCACTCCGCAAGGATTATCCTGAGTATCCGCAGACGACCGCGAAGTACCCGTATTCGGATGATCAGGAAAGCGTCGTTGAGAGTGAGTATCCACTCGAAGAGAAGCCATGGCCCGCTGAGAGGTATTATCCTGAGTGAGGTGACCAAGATGGTTAACAAACACGACGTTAAGAAACGGATGCGGCAACTGGCAGCTGAGTACATCCATGAGCCGCAGCGAGAGGATTATGTACTTGACGACTCCGAGATGATGGTGCACATCGGACCACAGCATCCGATCCAGCCAGGACCGTTCTTGATCGACTTAAAGGTCAGAGGAGAGACCGTTCAAAAAGCGAAACTGTACATGGGATACGGACACAAAGGAATGGAGAAACTCTTGGAGAGCCTGACATACCTCCAGGGAATTCCCATAACCGATCGGGCATGTTATCTTGCATCACTCTCGAACAATGAGGCTTATGTCAGTTCTGTTGAGCGCTTGCTCGATATCGAGCCGCCTGAGCGGTCACAGTACATCAGGGTGATTCTGCAGGAACTCTCCAGAATCCAGAGCCATCTGCTTGGAACCGGCGAGTATGCAACCGATCTCGGCTTTGTAACGATGTTTCTCTTCATGATCAGAGAGCGAGAGTATGTGCTCAGCTTGATTGAGGATATCACCGGTGCAAGGGTCACACACGCATTCCCGAGATTCGGAGGCGTGCGTGAGGACCTGCCCGATGGATGGCGCGAGAAAGCGATCGATATGCTGCACCTGGTCAATGAGCGTTGCGATATGTATCGGGAGCTCTTCTCAACCGACCGCACGTATCGGATGAGAACGGTTGACATCGGCGTACTCACAAAGGAGGATGTGATCAAAGCCGGGCTTACAGGACCGGCGCTTCGTGCAAGCGGGATCGATTATGATGTGCGCAAGGTATACCCGACACTGACATATCCGGATATCGATTTCAAGGTGCAGACCGAAAAGAACGGGGACATCTTTGACCGGATAATGGTCCGGATAGGCGAGATTCAGGAGAGCTGCTGGATAATCGAGCAGGCACTCGACCAGATGAAGCCTGGACCCCTGTTTCCGGAAGAGCTGCCGTTTGGAAGACGCACACCTGTCATGAGAGTGCCGCCGGGTGAGGCTTATGTGCCGGTAGAGGATCCGAGAGGCGAGATAGCGATGTATATTGTGAGCGATGGAACAGATAAGCCGTACCGCGTCAAGATCAGAGGTCCTGCCTTTGCTCTGATGCAGGGGCTGCCTCCAATGCTTGAGAACGTTTATATCGCAGATGTTCCCGCGATCGCAGCATCGATGGATTCGTGCAACAGTGAGGCTGACAGATAGGAGGCAGAGATATGTTAGAAGAGTTGATGGAATCTATAATTGCATTTTTATACTTAATATTTGGAAATGACGTGATCTGGGGTCCCTGGATCAGAGGCATCCTCGGGCTGGTTGCGATGGGCGGAATCCTGTTCTTTGCGATGTTTGCTGTCTGGCTTGAGCGGAAGTATGCAAGC
>DTYY01000210.1 GCA_012961645.1 Methanosarcinales archaeon
CGCAACCTTCAGATCGTCTGTTGAAGCGGTATCATGAGCCATCAGTATCTTTTGTATCTGGCGCTCGACCGTCCGGTGATAGCTGCTCAACATCTTGTATGCTTTGCGACCTGTGTTGAGCGCTGGAGCCAGTTCACCCACCATGGCTGCAAACGATTCGGCAGCGTGTCTGACACCATCGCCGCCCCTCGCATCTGCTCTGTTCAGTGTGAATTCCTTCTCTGCAAGACCGCTTTCATTCCAGAAGTAATCAGGAGGCATGAATTCCATTATACGACTCTCTGTGATCGATATTTCACTATGCATCTGGTCAACGATCGACTGACACTGTTCTACGAATGTATCCCCGTTTTCTTTGAGTCTCACGAGTTTTTCAGGACTTGATGCATCAAGCACCTCTTCTTTGAGCTCTGCAAATCTTTCATGCTCGGCGACGCCGATTGCGATATTGAGAGCTTCGAGCAACGAGTCCCGGTATGCCTCAAATTCCTCTTTTGTTGCGGTTTTAAGCGCAGCGATATCCTCTTCAAGCGCAGATACCGCTTCCTCGTAATCCTTTGCCTTTATCTGTTCTTCGACCTGCATGCCACGCGTTCCCTGCACACCTGGCTGAAGATCGCCGGCGTGGGCTGCAAGCTTCTCTGCTCCATCCGCGCACTTTCGCAGCGCATTTTCAGTAACGGTCTTCAGAAGATCCAGATAATCAACAATTTCTTCGAGATCCTTATCCGGCAGCGTAAGCGAGTCCATTTCAGAGAGATACGAGGCAAGATCATATCCTGCAGCTTCGAGTGTCTCGAGCTTCGTCCGTGCGTCATCGGTGCGTCCGACCGCCATGCCATGCAGCCGATCGACGAAATCCAGCCTTGCCTGACCAAGATTCTGACCGATGCTCCTGATCGCAAAGAGGGTCACACCTTTGATGACCTCCTGATCGCACTCGACCGTCTGGCTATCAGGATCGATGCTCCCGCCACTGCTCTCTATCGAGCTTTCTATAGCCTCCATCTCGCCTGCGCTCTGCTGAATGGTGATCGCATGAACGTCCTCGATTGCATGCATCCGGCTGCGCAGATGGAGAAAATCTCTGCCGATGTCGCGGAGTTCACGGATCTTCACGCGAGCAGCCGGGTCCTCGAGCCGCCGCTGTTTCACCGATTTGATGTACCACACGGACGCGATGATGATTGCGGCTAGCACACCGATGATCGCAAATGCCAGCGCGATGTCGGAATCCGCGTACAAAAATAATGCACCTGATATTATAAATATCAGAAGCACGGATATGGCTGCGATGGCAATATTCTGTACATCCTTATTCATCGTTCTGATTCTTATCGGCAGAACTTAAAACCCTATCCCAGATGGCCGAAGAATAAATACGTCAGGAATTTGGTCTACCGATCGCTCCATCGGTGGACGGATGTTCGCGCCACTGTGGTAAGATGGTAAGATAGTCTTAAATAAGATCATGGTGACGGTGCTTTGATGAATCCCCCTCCTGGAATTGACCGGGAAATCCCAGAGTCGCAATCGTCGTATGTACCGGGAGGAATGGCGGGAGAATCGAAAGAGAGACCGAGATCATTAAAACCATCACAATCATGACCCAAACAAAAAAAATTCCCTGCGAGATTATATCGGTCAGAGAAGGCAAGACATGGAACAATGTCATCGTGAAACAGAGATCAACAGGTAAGCAGCTGTTCTTTGGCAAGGTTAAGAAGGATATGGACATCGCCGTCGGGGCTGCCGCGTATATGGAAGTCGAGGCTATGGCATCTGAGTTTCCTGAAACTCCGCTGCGCGTGACCCTCTACGATGAAAGCGGTACGAAGATCGACTGGGTGATCATACAGCCAACCATGTTCGATGTCAGATGATCATCTTTGCCTGCCGGCAACCCCGCGGATCACGTCGCCGCGTGTGACGATGCCGACCAGTACACCATCCTCGATCACGGGCAGCCGGTTGATCCGGTGATTCACCATCAGCGTGCTGGCATCCCCGATCGAATCGTCTGGCGAGATCGTGTGCACATGTTTTGTCGTAATCGTGTGCACCGGTTTTCCGCCCACGTCCTCGAGCGCCTTTTTTGCATCCTCCCATCCGATCAGTTCGCGTAAAGGTATCTCGATGATCTCAAGCGGGCTTGGAAGCCACAGATTTTGGTCGTGCTCCGGAATTTCGAGCAGCCTTAACACGTCTGACTCGGTGACGATTCCAGCCAGCCGATCACCGTCCATCACCGGCATGCCGCTGATGTTGTGCAGCTTCAATGCTGACGCCGCGGTTCTGATGGTGTCATCGATCTGGCAGGTGATGACCCGGTCATGCATAATCTCTCTGACATTCATAGGATGGGTGTTTCTGGTTCATCCGGTGTATTTCTTTCGGTGGACGGAGCCCATGGGATCTGAAAATCAGATCTGCTCCCTCATCATCGCATGGACCTTCTCTGCAAGCTCTACGGTCGGTACCCTGATCTGCGCCATGCTGTCACGGTCGCGGATCGTTACGGTATCATCGTCCAGCGTGTCATAATCGATCGTCACCGAAAAAGGCGTCCCGATCTCGTCATTTCTGCGGTATCTTCGCCCGATCGTTCCGGCGTCATCGTAACTCACGAAAATTCCACTTTTTCGGAGCATATCGACGATCTTGATCGCCGGATCGATCAATTCCTCCCGCGTGAGGAGTGGGAGCACTGCGACCTGCACCGGAGCAACTTCTGCGGGCAGACGAAGCACACTGCGGGTTTCATTGCCCACAAGTTCCTCTGCAAATGAGTGTTCGAGCACCGCGTAGATGATGCGATCGATGCCAAACGACGGCTCAATTACATGTGGAATCACATCTTCGCCGCGGACCTCCTCGGTAACCGTCTCATACTCAACCATATCATGCGGAATCCAGATCTCATCACCATCAACCTTGATATCAATCTCATCTCCTTTGAGATCTTCTTCTTTCAGGTTTTTGAGTGCCGCAAGGACCTTTCCAGCTTTTTCCTTGTACAGAGGACCGATCATACTCATATCTGGCTTTACCACGATTCGTTCTACCTGCTCCGGGGTTTCGTACTCCAGAACTACAGACAGATCCCGCTTCGAGTGCTCTGCATGTGAAGAGAGGTCATAGTCGGTGCGATCCGCGATTCCAACGAGTTCCACCCATCCGAACCGGTCGGTCAGAACCTCGGCATCCCAGCAATCGGCCGCATAGTGAGCCATCTCATCAGGCTGGTGCTGCCTGAACCGCAGCCGCGCCGGATCGATGCCAGCCCTGATCAAAAAGATGTTCGTCAGCACGAGATGATACGCAAGAAACTCGTGCGCTATTATGCCGCGGTCCACAGCATCGCCTGCTATCAGTTCGACGACCCCATAGGCATGGTCATTACCAGCATCATCACTCCCGCTGTCGTTCTGCTGATGCGAGGCAGGGTAACACCTGAGAACCGTGTTACTGACTGTGGAGAACTTTGGGTGATTTTTATCACGTGGATTTATAAAAATTTCTGCCTCCGCCTGGGTGAATTCCCGGAGTCTGATCACGCCCTGACGTGGAGAAATCTCGTTTCGATATGCTTTTCCGATCTGCGTAACTCCAAACGGAATTTTCTCTCTGTAAAATCTGAAAAGACGATCAAAGTTGATGAACATTCCCTGAGCTGTCTCGGGTCTCAGATAACCCACTCGTTGCGTTCCAGGACCGACTGTGGTCCTGAACATCAGATTGAAATCGAAAACTTCGCCAAAAGTTCCGATTCCACCACATTGCGGACATTTTATGCCGTGTTCATCGATCAATTGCTTGATCTCTGGTGCGGATAACGTGTCCGGCACCTCAACGATCCCTTCTATCAGGTGATCCGCACGGAATGCGAAGTCACATCCTGAACAGACGGTCATCGGGTCAGAAAAACCATGAACATGCCCGGATGCAACAAAAATCGGCTCGATTCCGATGGTCGGCGTCTCAATCTCGTAAAACCCCTCGCCGATCACATAGAGGTCCCGCCAGATATCTTCAATCCTGCGTTTCATCGTTGCACCGAGGGGGCCATAGTCGTAAAAACCTGCTGTACCGCCGTAGAGTTCAAATGAGTTCCAGAGGAACCCTCTTCGCTTCGCCAGCCCGATTATCTTTTCGTAGGTGTCCATAGTCATCAGTTATGCATTTCGGGTATATCTGAAGTTTTCTGTCGGGTCGGCTATAACTCACCCACGTGGCTACTTTTTCCGGGACTCTCGGCAGTCTGTGGTTTTGCATAAACCTTTTGACGGTTTACCGATACGGTGATTTACATCAATTGTTGCATACCCTCATCCTCCAGAC
>DTYY01000211.1 GCA_012961645.1 Methanosarcinales archaeon
ATAAAGAGCGGAAATCATTTTTGTCTGGAGGATGAGGGTATGCAACAATTGATGGGCATCCTTGATGCTGTCTCTGGCGCCGTCCCTGACCCTGCCCTCGACTTTTCCACTGATACTTTCGAGTGCGTCTTTGATGCTTGTATCGGGCGTATCTGATGGCTCGATGCCAGCTAACTGCTCGAGTAGCTGGTAGACCAGAAAGAGATAAGAGTCGGGTCCATCTGTGATGATGATCGAACCGTTGTCCGCTCTTGTGAGTTTCATCGTGATGCTGCGCGGCGTGCCTGTTTCGTCGTAATTGGCAGCGAAACGCGTCTGTTTTAACCCATCAGGGTGCTCCAGACAGATTGCTGCATCCTCTGCTCTTGCACCATAGAGCGAAACAAGATAGCGGAGAAACATAAGAACCCGATCAGGCATGCCCACCCGCTCATACTCGGCAAGCACCAGCGGATCATTGGTGAATAGCGAAAGCGCTATCGTCTGCTCGACAGACTCATCAAACGCCAGGGCAAGGGCCATCGCAAGATCGTCGCGTGTCCCATCATCGATCTCTCGTAAGTGGTACTCGATCAGATCCCGGATACATCTCCCCTCAGGATCGTTTTTCAGGATTTTTGAGATCACAGCCCCTCCTTTTTTTATGGTTTTGTCCAGTTCCGGAGTGAAGACCGTTATTTTATCATTGCTGGTTTTCTTTTTCCTTGCCATACGTATCCCTTGATCAGACTTGTGCCGCATGTACTTAAATTACCATCGTGCGCAAGCCTTCGGACGAGCAACGTTTTTACAGAGGTCTGTCAAAATAGAATATCTGATGAGGAATCTCAATTTGCTGGTTCTGGGTCTCATTGTAGGGTTCTTTAGCGCTGCTCTGGGCATTGGAGGGGGAGTGATCATGGTTTCTGCACTGATACTCTTCTTCAATTACGGAATAAAGAGAGCCATAGGCACTTCCCTGGCAACGATAGTTCCCACCGCTTTTGTTGGGATAATAGCACACTACATCATAAAAAGCGGCAACATAAAATTTATTATCGCATTATTCATCGTTATGGGCTCGATCATCGGTGCAAAGTTAGGTGCAGGACTGGCAAATAAGATGAGCAGCAAACTATTAACAAAATTATTTGCATCATTGCTATTCTTTGTAGGGTTAAAATTGATAGGGATAATAAATTTCCCGACCGAACCGGTTTCAAATACCAGTGCCTACCCCCTGTTGATCGTTCTGGGACTGTTTGCCGGTTCGGCTTCTGCTCTATTTGGCATAGGCGGGGGCGTGATAATGGTTCCGGTCTTGAACCTCTTCTTCGGGCTATCGATATACGAAGCGGTCGCCACTTCATTAACAGTCATCCTGCCAACTACCCTTGCAGGAGTGATATTTCATAAGAAATTCGATAACATAGATCCCGGAGCAATAATATTCCTGATCCCCACCGCATTAATCGGGGCGGTTTTTGGCGCCATCGTTGCAAACAGTCTGCCTGCAGCCACACTACAAATCATCTTTGGAGTCTTCATAATTTTATGTTCGATTAAAATGTTTATGCAGGAAGAATGATGGATAGAGTTGATGCATCGTGTCACTATGCAGGTATTGTGCATAAATCGGGGACAGATAACAGAGGTTGCTCTGATGAGCGTTTTCGTACCATGCCCCATCACCTGCTGTGGCTGCCCGATGCTGGTGAAACTCCCAACAACTTTACAACCTCTGAGAGGCAAGTAATTGATTTAGCATATCTGATCACTGTGTCACCATCATGAACTCGTCTGACAGACCAGCCCCTGAGATCGCAGCGGTCCTTGAGCGGTTACGGTCAGGCACGTCCGGATTGACCCGAGAGGAAGCGAGAAGGCGGCTGGCTGAATACGGGAGGAACGAACTGAGAAAAACCGAAAAAGCAACGCATCTAAGGATTTTTGCATCTCAGTTTCTTGATTTCATGCTTATCTTGCTGATTATTGCAGCAATCGTCTCTTTTTTGATCGGTGAACGGCTCGACGGTTTTGTGATCATGGGGTTTGTCGTATTCAATGCGGTTCTTGGTTTTATTCAGGAATACCGGGCTGAACGTGCTCTCGAAGCACTGAAATCCATGATTTCGCCGCAGGCACGTGTGGTGCGGGATGGCGGCGAGCAGATGGTGGATGCCGCACAACTCGTGCCCGGCGATCTGTTGCTGCTTGCGGCAGGCGATCGGGTGCAGGCAGACGGCGTGGTAATCACTGGAGAACTGCGTATGGACGAGTCGGTGCTGACAGGGGAGTCGCAGCCTGTCGATCGCGGGACTGCGCAGACGGTGTACGCAGGAACTACCGTTTCCCACGGGCGCGGGACCTGCGTGGTCACAGAGACCGGGATGAGGACTGAATTTGGCAAGATCGCTGCGATGGTGCAGACCGAGGAACGGGAGACTCCGCTCCAGAGACGGATGAAACAGCTTGCAAAATACCTCGGTATCGGTGCGCTCATAATCTGCATCGTCATCTTCATCACAGGGACCATGGGGGGTATTGCGGCAGACGAGATGTTTCTTGCAGCAGTGAGTCTGGCCGTCGCCGCGGTTCCAGAGGGGCTGCCCGCTGTTGTCACAATCACGCTTGCGATCGGCGTGCAGCGTATGGTCAGGAAGAATGTTATCGTGCGGAAACTGCAGGCTGTCGAGGCACTCGGCTGCGCAACCGTGATCTGCACCGACAAGACCGGCACACTCACCGAGAATAAGATGACCGTGCGGAAGATATCTGCAGATGGCGCATTGATCGAGGTCACAGGCGAGGGATATACGCCTTCTGGGGAATTCATGTCCAGAGATGCAGAGATCCCGGATTTACCGCAATTGAGCCTGAGGATAGGTGCGCTCTGCAATGATTCATCGCTTGTGCAGTCTGATAACGGGGACTGGGCGATTCTGGGCGATCCAACAGAAGGTGCGCTGGTGGTTGCGGCGGCAAAGGCTGGAATCGACAAGCAGGAACTCGAAAACAGGTATCCAAGAATTGCAGAGGTTCCGTTCGATTCTGATCGCAAGTACATGACCACGATCCACGAGATCCGTGATACTGATGGGATCTGGTCTGATTCAGCCTATCTGGTCTCTGTCAAAGGCGCACTCGATTCGATCCTTCAACTATGTGATTATATCTATAAAGATGGCAGGGTCGCAGAGATGACCGGAGAAGATCTCGATTCGATCAACCATCTCCATGAGGAGATGACATCAGGCGCGCTAAGGGTGCTCGCACTCGCATACAGGTTGTCTGATGATGCCGGCATGATAGAAGATCGCAAGCAGAGGTACGAACACAACCTGGTCTTTGCAGGCATGGCAGGGATGATCGATCCGCCGCGCCCCGGTGTCAGGGAAGCGATCAGCACCTGCAGGGAA
>DTYY01000212.1 GCA_012961645.1 Methanosarcinales archaeon
AATTACACGATTCGAGTAACGGGAGGCGGAAGGACGGATGAATATGAGATATTCCTTAATTCTGATTGTTTGGTCGATTGTTCTGTTGCCGGGAAGGTTTTGGTCTCGGATGTTTGCGATCAGGTGCAGGATACGGAAGAGCGTGTGGGTATATTACGCATCGTGGTGCCGATTGTTGTGATAAACCTTGTCGGGATATTTCTGATCGTGAGGATCATGAGAAAAGGTTCGTGATCTTTTCAGCAATTCCAGTCAGGGCTGTAAACACATGCCGACCCGGGCAGCTTTCAGAGACGTCCGATAACCTTTTGGACAGCCACACCAACCCACATAACACAGAAGCATAGACAAAAGGTACGATTCCCATGAATATAGAAGACACACTGATCATGATCCCGGGTCCTGTCCCGGTCGTGCCGCGCATCCTGCGTGCGATGGCAAAACCGGTCATCAACCACCGTGGCGAGGAGTTCGCAGACCTGCTTGGCGAGTGCAGAGAGCTCTTCGCAGACCTTTTTCAGACAAAGAACGACATCCTGCTGCTGAGCGGCTCAGGCACCAGCGGAATGGAGGCTGCGATCGGAAACCTGATCAATCAGGACGAAACAATCATTACAACCGTGAACGGCAAGTTTGGCGAGCGGTTCCGTGATATTGGCAGGTTATACGGAAACACTGTCCCAATCGAGTCAGAATGGGGTTATCCGATCGATCTGGACGCGGTTGCATCCGCACTCGAAGAGGGTGCAGACGCAGTCGCGATGGTGCATAACGAGACATCGGTCGGGATGCTCAATCCGGCAGAGGAGGTCGGGAAACTGGCACGAAAGCATGATGCGCTCTTCATCATGGACGGAATCACCTCGATCGGCGGATCCGAGGTTTTTGTGGATAAATGGGGCGTGGATGTAGCAATCATCGGCTCGCAGAAGTGTATAGGTGCGCCGCCCGGGTTTGCTGCCGTCTCGGTGAGCAAGCGCGCGTTTGAGAAGATGGAGGATGTGCATACTTTCCCGTACTATCTGGATCTCAAGGCGCACAGGAAGAGTGCTGACAAGGGTCAGACACCATATACACCATCAATCCCGCTCTTTTATGCGGTGCAGGAGGCTCTCCACATCGCACATGAGGAGGGACTGCCCGCACGGATGCGGAGACATGCGGCGGGCGCTGCAGCGGTACGTGCCGCGGCAGACGCGATGGGAATTGAGATGTTCCCAGAGCCCGACGAACTGAGCAGGTACTCAGATACCGTTACAGCGATGAGGATGCTACCTGGCATCGCATTTGATCAACTGAAGAAGGAGATGCTTGCTCACAGGATATTGATCGCTGGTGGGCAGGCGCATCTCAAGGGCAACATCTTCAGAATCGGAAGCATGGGCAACTTCGGACCAAAGGACATCCTGATCACGATCCAGATGCTTGAATCGGTTCTTCACAGGCATGGGGTCATCTCCGATTTCGGAGCCGGGATCGAGGCTGCCGGCTCGGTGCTGGCAGCCTGATACGCTTGGTTCTGCCAGGGAACTTACGTGGCTTTGTCCGATTGGGTAACAACAGTTCACCGTTTGCAATGAATCAGATCCAGAGGGTATTTGAATCAGCGTGTGGCGAGATCATTGAACAGATCCTGCATCGTGAAATAACAACCGAAAAGGAGCTTAATACCGCAAAGAAGCAGGTCAGCGCCAGATACAAACTTTCCAGACTGCCGAAGAACGCAGAGATCCTTGCGGTCTGCCCGGCAGACGAACGAGTGCGTGTGATCCCGCTGCTCCAGCGAAAGCCTGTTCGCACGGTATCAGGCGTTGCAGTGGTTGCGGTGATGACCTCGCCGCACCCATGCCCTCATGGCGCATGTGTCCCATGCCCGGGCGGTCCTGCATCGGTTTTCAACACACCGCAGAGCTATACGGGCAGAGAGCCTGCGACCATGCGTGCGATCTCGTGTGGCTATGAACCCTACGAGCAGGTGACAAACCGCCTTCGTCAACTGCACCAGATCGGTCATCCGGTCGACAAGGCTGAACTGATCGTCATGGGCGGGACATTCACTGCCAGACCGCCAGACTACCAGCAGTGGTTCGTCAGGAGATGTGTTATGGCTATGAACGATTTTACTGATTTTACCGACGCCAGAGGTCCGGTTACGGGCGATCATGATCTGAAATCAGTCATAGCCACAAACGAGACTGCAATGGTCAGAAACATCGGAATCACCTTTGAAACCAGACCGGACTTTCTTTCAACGGATGAAATCGACCGTCTGCTTGAAATGGGTGCAACAAAGGTGGAAATAGGCGTCCAGAGCACTTACGATCACGTATTGAAGCTGATCAACCGCGGGCACACGGTGCAGGATGCGATCGATGCCAATAAGCGGCTTCGGGACAGCGGGATCAAGGTTGGATTCCATGTGATGATCGGGCTGCCAGGGTCATCTATCGAAGACGATCTCAGAATGTTCGGGGCGCTCTTTGGCGACCCAGCGTTTTGCCCTGACCACCTGAAGATCTATCCGACGCTCGTGGCAGAGGGAACCGTGCTGCACCAGTGGTGGGAGGATGGCAGCTACCGATCGCTCGATAACGACGGGGCAGTTGAACTGATCGCAGAGATCAAACGCCTGCTCCCGAGATGGGTTCGGTTGCAGCGGATTCAGCGGGACATCCCCGCGTATCAGGTCATAGCCGGCGTCACAAAAGGCAACATCCGCCAGCTTGCAGAAGAGAGGCTACGGCAGGCTGGAGACTCGTGCAGGTGCATCCGGTGTCGCGAGGTCGGTCATGCAACGCTTCGCGGCATAAAGCCAAATCCAGAGAAGGTCGAACTGCTGATCGAGAGATACGAGGCATGTGGTGGCACCGAGCACTTCATATCATTTGAGGACGTGGCAAACAACATACTGGTCGGATTTCTGCGGCTGCGATTCCCGCATTCCCCGCACCGGACCGAGCTTGCGGGCGCTGCTCTCGTGCGTGAACTGGTGGTGTATGGCAGGATGGTGGGTATAGGCACTGGTCCCGGCGAGCACCAGTGGCAGCACCGGGGTTACGGGAAGAGGCTGCTTGCTGCGGCAGAAGACCTCGCATCAGCGCACGGATTTGAAAAAATAGCGATCACAAGCGGTATTGGCGTGCGTGAGTATTATATGAAACATGGGTATGTACGCGATGGTGCGTACATGGTCAAATATCTTGGGACCAGTTTCTGATGAAATTTTGCAGAATTGGCAACAGGATCCCTGCCAGTGTTACTGGATTTTTTTGGTCCGATATTTAAGTGCCCCAGATCTGAACTGGTCCCCCAAAGGTTTTACATCCACCGCCGACAGAACAAAAGTCCATGACTTTAGCGTACCAATTACGATGCATCGACTGCCATGCCACGTACGACCCGACCCAGATCATCTATACCTGCCCCTCATGCGACGGACTCCTTGAGGTGGTATACGACCTGCCCGAAATCGAGATCGACTTTCACAAATCCGGCGAGTGCAGATCGGTCTGGAAATACAGGGCTCTCCTTCCTGTGGAAATCGAGCCGGTAACGATTCATGAGGGTGGTACGCCGCTGTACAGGCTCAGGCGGCTTGCCGAAGGCATCGATGCGGACTCCCGCTCCAGCGAGATCTTTGTCAAACACGAGGGCTTGAACCCGACAGGCTCGTTTAAGGATCGCGGCATGACCGTTGGTGTCTCAAAGGCGATCGAACTGGGCATGAAGACGGTTGCGTGTGCATCCACAGGGAACACATCAGCCTCGCTTGCGATATACGCGGCAAAGGCAGGGATTCCATCGGTTGTGCTCCTTCCCGGAGGCAAGGTTGCGCTCGGCAAGGTTGCGCAGGCACTGATTCACGGTGCAAAGGTCTTAAACATCCGCGGGAACTTTGATGAGGCGCTAAAGCTCGTGCGGCAGGTCTGCGATGAGTATGGATTTTATCTACTGAATTCGATCAATCCATTCAGGCTGGAGGGGCAGAAGACGATCGCATTTGAGATCGCGGACGAACTCGGATGGGAGGTTCCAGACCGACTCATACTCCCGGTTGGCAATGCCGGAAACATCTCTGCGATCTACAAGGGCTTTAAGGAACTGAAGAGTTGTGGAATCACAGATTCGATCCCGAAGATGACAGGCATTCA
>DTYY01000213.1 GCA_012961645.1 Methanosarcinales archaeon
CCTGTATACTAAATATGCACTATGATTCTGCCGATAAAAAGCGCAGTTTATGCCGGTGTTGAATATAACCTATTCGAAAGTACGGGTATTCGGAACTACTGATCGAACATCTATAAACCACCACGATATCGATTCGAGCACCAACGCCCCTGTTGGCATCCCCTGAGCATCGAAAGATTGTTATACTGGTAATCTGAAACCATCAGACGTGATCTACCATGAAAGAGATCAGCACCTCATCAGGGCTTGGAGGCATATTAAACGCCTTTCGAGATATCACCAAGAAGTCGGAGCGAATAACGTTTGTTGGAACGCCAGGATTCTGCACC
The DNA here is from genome assembly GCA_012961645.1 of Methanosarcinales archaeon. GTDB lineage: Archaea > Halobacteriota > Methanosarcinia > Methanosarcinales > Methanogasteraceae > Methanogaster_D. The sequence goes on from DTYY01000213.1 coordinate 330, forward strand.
CCTTTTGCCGAATTACTCGCATTTCCGATCAGAAAAGACGACAAAGAACTGATTTATATCGCCAACCTCGATTTTGATGGCGCAAAGAAGATCGTGCACACCAGTCATGGCATGCAACTGGCTGAAGAAGCGGATGCAACCGCAGATACCGCAGTGATACTCGGAGGTCTTGCGATGCCAAAGATCAGTGTTGATGTTCATGCCCTGAAATCGATGATAGACCGTATTTTCGGTGGAAATGGAGATAAACTGCTCATTGGAGTCTGTTTTATGAGCATCTTTGGGCAAGCAGGGTGGTATGATACCATCGACTTTGATTACGTTATTGATACACATACAAGTGTTGGTGTTTTGAAAAAGTGATTTATTATGAAGGAATTTGTTATTAGCGGGACTTTTAAGGCTGGATCGAAATGGGAACGATTTACCAAGATTGTCAGCAGCCAGAACAAGAAGAATGCGACTGAAAAGGTTTATTCGCTCATCGGAAGTGAGCATGGACTGAAGCGGAATTTTATCAGAATAAAGGGTGCTGAGGAGATGCGGCATGGCTGAACAACTCACCGACGAGGAACTGCAGAGATTGGTGGCTCAGCATAATGCATATCAGGCGCGTGCCCAGGCGGTTGCCGAACAGATCGAGGCGATCCAGCTATCAATCTTTGAGTGCGAACACGCTTCAAATACGGTCGATGCGCTCAAGGATTTGGATGATGTCGAATCATTCGTTCCCATCGGCGCAGGATCATTCATACATGCTAAAATCACAAAATCGGACCGTGCAATCATCAATCTCGGTGCAGGCGTGGCTGCAGAGATGTCGGCAGATGCTGCAAAAGATCGTCTGGTCGATCGGAAAGAAAAACTCACAAAAATCCTCGAAGAGATGAACATAACGTTGGAAGATCTGGTAAAAAAGGTTCAAGCGATCCAGATTGAGGCAGATAGGCAAATGCAGGAAAGAAAGGCGGATCAGGCATATATCTGATGTTTAAAAAACTCAAGGACAAACTGGGGTCTTTCAAGACGACGATCGGTGAGAAGATTGATCAGAAAGCTGGAATCGCCAAAAAAGCAAAGACCCTTGTTCTTGAACGGGAGATAGTCCTCGAAGAAAGAGATCTTGAGAAATCACTCGACGATCTTGAGATTGCACTGCTTGAGAGCGATGTTGCATTCCCGGTTGCCGAAAGTATCATCAATGCCATCAAACACGAGTTGATCGGTGCTCACAAGAAGATTGGGGCAAATACCGGCGAGATCGTTGAGACCGCTCTTAGAAACGCCCTTCTTTCTGTGATGTCGAAGGAGATGTTCGATTTCGACGAGTTTATCGCAAACGCGCCAAAGCCGGTGAACATCGTGTTCACCGGGGTCAATGGCACTGGAAAAACGACTACGATTGCAAAAGTCGCATCAAGACTGAAGAAAAATGGGTATTCTGTCGTGGTTGCGTCTGGAGATACATTCAGGGCTGGGGCGACCGAGCAGATAGAAAAACACGCAGAAAGACTCGGTGTAAAACTGATCAAACACCAATATGGCGGCGATCCAGCCGCAGTGGTCTATGATGCGGTGCAGCACGCAACAGCACAGCACCGTGACGTGGTGCTCGCAGACACCGCGGGAAGAATGCACACAAACGTGAACCTGATGGACCAACTCGAGAAGATCTGCCGTGTAACGCCCCCTGACCTCGTGATCTTCGTGGACGAGGCTATTGCCGGCAACGACGCTGTGGAGCGGGCGCGTGAGTTCAATGAGACCGTGCCGATATCAGGCAGCATTCTGACAAAGGTCGATATGGACACAAGAGGCGGCGCAGCGATCTCGATTGCGCATGTCACTGGCAAGCCCGTGTTATTTCTGGGCGTGGGGCAGAAGTACGGCGATCTCATGAAGTTTGATGCGGATTGGTATGTGGATCAGTTGTTTTGAGTGAGATCGGCTGTATTTTTGGTTCTTTGCTCCTTTTTATTCCCTGGAATTGTCTGAATTAAAAAGATTGATATGATCAGAAGGAAGGTGTTATCATCAACGTCCTCTTACTCGCCTCACCCGATGTCCAGCACGACTTCGATTTCGTCGCAAGAATCCCGAATCTCGGGATTGCGTCCATCGCGGGAAACATCAATGATCTCTGCGATGTGAAGGTAGCTGACCTAAACGTTGCAAAGGACCCCAGCGAGTTTGTGCGCAGAGCCATAGAGAAATACCGCATCAATCTCGTGGGTCTCAGTTGCATGAGCTTTCAGTATGCCGGGATGCTTGAGATCGCAAAGATCGTCAAGGAGTATGATGGCGTGCAGGTGGTCTTTGGCGGCTACCACCCGACGCTTGAGTATAAGGAGATCTCAGAGAGCCCTGATCTCGAATATATCGACTTTATAACACGCGGTGAAGGAGAGTGGACGTTTCGGGAACTGGTCGGGGCTTTACCGGATCAGAGATACGATGAGATACTCGGTCTATCCTACAAGGAGGACGATGTCATGAAACACAACCCTGACCGCCCGCTTCTCGATCTCTCAGAGATCAGGCTGCCTGATAGAGGTGCAAGACTGCTCAAGAAAGGTTTTTACGGATTCTGCCACACCGTGGACGTGGTTGAGACGAGCAGGGGCTGCACACAGGGCTGCAAATTCTGCAGCATCGGCCGTATGTACGGGCGCAGTTTCAGAACATACAATATAGAGCGCGTGATCGAGGATATAGCGGACGCGAAGAAGCACGGCGCTCAAAACATCTTTTTTGTGGACGACAATATTACTCTGAACACAAAGAGACTGAAACGTCTCTGCGAGGCGATCATCGACGCCGGACTCGACGATATATGCTATCAGACACAGGCGAGCACCAGCGGGATCGCAAAGAGCAAGGAGGTCGTCAATCTGATGGCAAGAGCCGGATTCGACGGTGTCTTTCTGGGCATCGAGAACGCACTCCCGAGAAACATCGAGTTCTTTGGCAAGACCGGGATGGCGACAGATTCTGAGACTGCTGTCAGGTATCTGCATGAGCATAATATCATCGTGTCAGGGGGAATTATCAGCGGGAATCCGGATGACACAAAGGAGGATATCCTGAGAAACTACGAACTTGCACGAAAACTGAAACTTGACGTCCCGATATTCTATATTATGACTCCGTATCCAAAGACAGAGCTTCGAAAGGAGTTGATTGAGATAGGAGTCGTTACAAACGAAGAAGATTTCACAAAATACGATGGAATCTATGCTAACGTAAAAACAAATTATATGAGCACCGATGAGCTCCAATATCTGGTCTGGAAAATGAATATCAATTATTACGATCTAAAATGGTTCCTTTCAAACAATATCATCAGGCGGTATCCGAAATGGTATCTGAAAAGAACGCTTGAACTGATCCCAAAGTATACAAAGAGACGGCTGCAGATTCTTCTCGGGTTAAAGACGGAGAGGGATTTTTATGAAGAGGATACGACGTCAGGGGTGCTGTGCAAGGGCGGAGTGTGAAGCGCGCGGGGCCCCGCGTTTAAGCATTATAGGTGCAAATTCGATCATGCCCCATACTCCCGTGTCCTGCCACACCCTCCAAAAAACATATATACCTACAACACATTGCTTAATCTCCAACCAATAAAGGTGGTGTGTTATAATGGCAGTTGGACAGGAGTTATTGAATGTACCATTTGGTGACATGATAAAGGAGATGGCATTTGCCATAGCAGAATCTCAGCAAGCGCTGGATATGAACTCGGTTGAGGTTGCGCAGACGCTGGCTGAAACAGAGTTGCCAACAGGCAGCGTAATTCTGGCGATTGAACAGCCGGTCGATGACGAAGGCAATCCAACCGGATCGCCCACGCTGGTCACGAACGATCAGCCGATGAATCTTCTGACTTACGGTCTTGAACCAAGGTTCTATGAGTTCACAGAATCGATCATAGAGGTGAAGATGACGATCTCGATGAAGTTGGAGCGATCTCTCGAGAGGAGTTACAAGCGAACGTTCGATTTCAAGAACAAGACGACATTCAGTGGATCATACAGTACAAGCGGGCTTGCAAGTCTGTTATTCGGAAAGGCGAAAGCCAAGGTCAAGAATGAGACCACTGTGGCGTATTCGTCCACCTACAATGCAAAGTACAAATCAAAGTATACGTTCAAGGAAGAGGGAACCAGTCTTTTGAGGACGACTCTGAAACCGGTGCCGCCGCCAGAGCGTGCAATACCCACGGTCAAGGTTCAGACATCAACTCCGACCTGATCTGTTGATCTGTATCTATCAAGGTGTGGATGGGCATGACACAGGAGGAGGTAGAGGGTGTATTGATACGCCCACTGGGCAGGCTGATGCAGACGATCGGCTCTTCAATCGCCGATGCGCAGAGAGCGATGGATGAAAATTCCATCGCAATCCAGAAAGCGATCGAACAGGCGATCGATAACGGCGAGATCGAATATGACATTCAGGCACCATGGTACCACTTCCCAGAGGTTGACATCGAACTGAAGATGGCCCTGTCGATGACCGAGAAAGAAGAGGTTGACAAGAAAGGGCGGGTGAGAGGTTATATGCCGGTGATACTTGCAGCCCCACTGAATGCAACATACAAGAACGCATACAATTATGATGTGAGGGGATCGAGCCAGTTGAAAGCAAAGATCGCCTCAATACCGCCTGCAACGAAACTATCTGAGTGATTCCCATGCCTGATGATCCGAAAATAAGGACTTCGAGAACCGCGAGAACCACGCGAGTCGCAGGGACCACCTCAGGCGCCGCAAAGACCACGATAACCAAACAACAACTGGAAGCCGATATCAAGATCAGGGATGATCTGATCACCAGTCTGCAAGCAGAGAAACTGGAGGTCGCGTCAAAGAGCGAAGTACTCGAGGAGAGAGTCCGTAAACTCGACAGGGAGAACATGGAGTTGAACGAAAAGATACGTAAACTCCAGATTTCGCGCCCGACGATGTCATCCGCACGATTGGTCTCAAGTTTCAGAGACGCTCTCGATGATATGCAAGCCTCGCTCATCAGCGAGAAGGGCGGAGCGAAGTACCATGTCAGCGAGATAAAAGTCAATCTGAAAGCGAATCTGAGTTGCAAAAACGATCAGATCCTAATTCAGCTTCCAAAACCTGATGATATCATTCCTTCTGAGAATTTGAGTACCATCAACTTCAGAATCAGAGCGACTCCGACGACAGAGGTTGATACCTCCGAATACATCGATGTCCCCAACCTGATCGGTCTGGACATAGAGATGGGAAAGAGCTTGATCTTATCGAAAGGTTTTGTGATTGGCGAGATCGAGTACATACACACCGACAAGATTGTGTCTGGCATGGTCGTTGGTCAGATGCCTTCACCGTTTTCGGTGGCGCCTCCCGGAGGTCCGATCGATCTTACGATCTCGAAACACCCCGGAGTGAACGTTCCGAACTTTCTTGGACTTTCGCTGGATGAGGCGAAGAATGTTGCAGATGGTTCTGAATTGACCATAGGGGGCACAAGCTTCGGCGTAAGCGAATCACCAGAAGGTACGGTGATAAGTCAGAGCATAAAGGTGGGTGAGACGGTTGAACCCGGAACGTCGGTCGATCTGGTGATTGCAAAGAAACGCGAGATCGATGAGACAGAGACATACGTCAAAGAGATCGCAAACATCGGTGAATACAATTCGGATAAACTCGATGATGTCGGGATAATAACGACCAGCGATCTCGAATCTGCCCCGCTCTCAGTGATATGCAAGGCAACCGGCGTGTCAAAGGGTGTTGCAGAAGAATGGAAGAGGATGGCGATGATCCACAATAAGGAGATGGGATCTCATGGGGCATACATTCTGGTAAAAACCGGATTTATAAAGTCAGTTGAGGATTTAAAGAATGCTGACCCGTCAAAACTCTATAACGCTGTGAAGAAGGCTATATCTGGAGGAAGGGTCCGTGTTCCACCCGGTTTCTCTCTGAACAAGGATGATATCTCGAGATGGATCAAAGGCGCAATGAAATGAGGTATGAAGTGAGGAGGTGATCGGCATACCGGTTGACACATTTGTTGTGAGGCTGAACGAGCCGGTTACACCTCATAAGATCGAGTCATTTGCCGAGATTGTGGCGGCGCGTGGCGGTAGAATCGAACTGATCACGAAGAGTGGGTTCGTCATCAGCATCGACCATGATTTCGTGGATGAACTGCGTGCCCTTCCGATTGTGGGACTCGTCGGAGGCGTCTTTATGCGGCGAAGGGAGGTCCCGGTGATAAAGAAGGTTGTGACAACGGAGACGACGCCGCAATCATAAGTTCACATCTCCTGCACATACAGAACGATTGCATCAGCACATGCATCCGCGTTCATGATATCGCTTCGCACCACGATCTCCGGGTGAAGCGGCACCTCATATTCGACGTCCACGCCTGGCACCGTTCCGCCCCCGCCAGCCGAGGCATAGATGCCGGTCGGCGCATACTCGGCATGCCTGACGCGCTCTCGCTTTATGCATACATCAAGGGGGCACTCGACATACACCTCGATGAACCGCGGGATCAGACTCCGTGCAAGATCCCGGTATCTCCGCCGGTTTGCGGTCGCATCGATGATCACAGAGATGCCGCTCTCCACGAGGAGTTGTGCCATGTATGCGAGCGATGCGTACACGATCCTTCGCTCCTCTTCGGTGTAATTCGGCTCGGGCGTGATGATCTTTCGTATCTTATCGAGCTGGAGGTGTTTTACGGCAGGTCCCTGCAATTTACAGAGTGATTCATACACTTTCTCTGCGATCGTGGTCTTTCCACATCCCGGGAGACCTGTAATCCAGATCGTATATGCCTCCTTCGCCTCTGTTGCCTGTGTTACTTCTGTTGCCTGTGTGCCACTGCCCATCTGAGAAACGCTCCTGAGGGAAACTCGTGTATGGTCGTTGCGATGATCATGCCGTTTCCATGCTCTTTTGCAACCAGGACAGGTGATCCGTCACCTGTCAGTATGATATCGCCGTCAGTCTCTATAAAATATCCATCACACTCGGCACGGTCGCCCTCAAAGATGCAGGCACACCCATGCTCCTGCACCACCTCTATATCGACAGCGCCGTACTGTTCTCTGTATTTCAGCGTGAATGGTAGCCACCGATACGTATACTCGGGGTTAAGCGCCCCATACACAACAAGCACACCGCCTTCTTCGACAAAGCGGTCAAAAAATCTTTTATTCGCCTCGATTCCACCTGCTATCTTCGTATACTGTCGGTTTGCAAATCCGGTTGGGATGATCAGAACTCTGGACGTGGGCAGAAAACGCGTACCAAGTGCGCTTGACGGCACACGCTGGTATGAGAGCCCGTGCTCAACAAAGAGTTTCTCAAAGAGCAGATCACCGTCCCAGACCAGTGTAACGTCAATCATCGCATCGGTCCCTATATAACCGCAGGAATTACACGGGGATCGAGACGTGGATCTCGAGTAACCCTTGCGATTTCTCTGTCTCCTCC
>DTYY01000214.1 GCA_012961645.1 Methanosarcinales archaeon
GCTCACCGATCTCCTCGATCAGTTCGGGTGCAATCTCACTTAACCTCTGCTTCCAGATCTCAGGATCGCCTCTTAATCCGGATAAAACCTCATCAACAAGAGAAGCAACCCTTTTCGCATCCTTTCGCAGATTCGGGTGCTCACCAAGTACCTTGCCAAGTACTGCCCCGGCTTTTGGGGCTTTTCCGTACTTTACAGCATTCTGAAGCGCATATTTCTCGATTAACTCTCTTGTTTCGTCACTTTCCATCGAATAGCCCGACTCGGATTCGAACCGAGGTACTGGGATCCAGAGTCCCAGATGATTGACCGCTACATCATCGGGCTGTGGTTCAATATGAGGAAGTGGATGATATAAATTCTTTGCATGGCGCAACCCGGTGTTGGGCAAGGGTTTTGTGATTGCGAGTCAAGCGCAAGAGAGATCAAAACCTCTCAATTCACCATCTCACACAACTCCTGGACTGTCAGGAGCGGTGGGATATCCAGTCCTTCCCTCTGGAGATCGGGCGAGATCCTGGTGATGATGGGCAGTGTTATCCCGGTCTTCTTGAGAATTTCCTGCTTTGAAAAGACGTATCGCGTGTCTCCGTCCAGTACGATCCTACCCTTATCCATTACAACCGTCCGTCTGGCATATCCAGCCACGAGATTCATGTCGTGGGTTATGAGGATGATCGTCTTCCCGAGTTCGTTCAGATGCCGGATCTGTTGCAGAAACCTGTTCACATGCCCCCAGTCCTGTCCGGTGGTGGGCTCGTCGAGCACGATGATGTCAGGCTCCATCGCAAGGATGGATGCCACTGCGAGACGCTGGCGTTGACCCCGGCTTAAGGAGTGTGGATGCCGGTCCCGAAACTCATCGAGTTCCATCATCGCAATAGCCTTATCCACCCGCTCAACGATCACGTCATCACGAAGCTTGAGGTTCTTCAGACCGAACCTGAGCTCCTGAACAACACTGTCTGTGAAGATCTGATTATCCGGATTCTGGAAGAGATACCCGACCTTCTGGGCAAGCGCTGCTACCCGCATACCCGATATATCCACTCCATCGATCGTGATCACTCCCTTTTCCGGGCGCAGAAGTCCGATCAGGTGGCTTGCAAATGTGGTCTTGCCTGCACCGTTGTGCCCGATAAGCGCCAAAAAGTCACCCTCTCTGATCACAAGGTTGATGTCATCAAGCCCGACCTTCCCATCCTCGAAGGTGTGGCGCAGATTCCTGACCTCGATCTTCGGCTTTGGAGCGGATGGGGGGATATTTGGTTTGTGAGCGGTTCTGAATCGTGCAATGCCGGCGGGGCTATCTCGCAGCCGATTGCACAGTCTGGAAAGGATCGTTTCATACGATAAGTATGTGGGCAAACCGTCTTTAGGATCTCCAGAACCATTTTTTATCGCATGAGCAATCTCTGAGAGTTGAGGAAGGGATATGCCGATATTCTTCAACCGATCGTGCCCGTGATCAAAGATCTCATCCGGCGCACCATCCATGATGATTCTGCCCTGTTCCATAACAACGACGCGATCTGCAAGATGCACAACTTCATCAATCTTATGCTCGATCAGGATGATGGTCATATCCTTCTCCTGATTCAACCGCCTGACAAGGGAGAGGACCTCACATGTCCCTGCCGGATCAAGATCGGATGTGGGCTCGTCCAGAACCAGGACCGATGGTTCCATCGCAAGCGTGCCTGCAATCGCAACCCGCTGCTTCTCACCTCCCGATAGCGTGAAGATGAAACGATCCCGCATACTTTCCATGCCAACAATCCGCATAGCCTGATCCATCCGGCTTAAAATCTCATTTTTTGGCATACCGAGGTTCTCTGGACCGAATGCAACATCCTTCTCAACCGTGAGTGAAAACAACTGTGTATCCGGGTTTTGGAAGATGATCCCTACATCCGATGCCATCTGATGCACTTTGTAATCCCGGAGGTTCTTTTCGTTCACTATAATCTCGCCCTCGAGGTTTCCGCCCGCGACCTTCGGCACCAGACCGTTCAGGCACTGGATGAGTGTGGACTTCCCGCAGCCGCTTGCGCCGAGGAGCAGTACGAACTCGCCGTCATCGACGTGCAGGTTGATGTCGCAGAGTGCTGGCTCTGACATGTTCGGATAGGTGTAGTTGAGGTTGCGAATTTCGATCATATTACGGTTATTGTTGACTTTGCTCACTGGTGTGATCGAGTCTGGTACAGATGTACCCCCTATACTACATAACTCTTAAATATTATCACAGAACCCAACTCTGCAATGAGAGGATTATTCCGGTATGAGCAGAAGGATACGATCATGCACAGACTTGACCCGCGGGTGAAGCTGTGCTGGGTCTTCGGGATGTCGGTTCTGAGCATGCTTTTTGGAACACCGCTCCTTTTGCTCGCCGCGTTCCTGTCCACGTTCCCGTTCTGGCTGATGATCGGACCTTCAAGAGCAAAGGTTCGTGCACTGCTATTCGTCTTCGGCACGATGGTCTTTGGATTCATGCTCACGCAGTCGCTCTTCTATTACTGGGGCGATCCTGAGAATCCGACGTTTACCATCATCCCAGCGACTTTCATGGTGATCGGACAGATTACGGGTGGGATATATTTCTATGCGGAAGGCGCGCTCTACGGACTCATACAGTCGCTCAGGTTCATGACCACGGTGAGCGCGGCTTCGGCGTTCGTTGCAACCACGCACCCGAGCGAACTGCTCATCGGACTCGTGCGGTTTGTAAAGGTCCCGCGCACTGACAGGTGGATCGGGGTTCCGAACGAGATTGCGTTCATGGTGTCGTCCGCGGTTGGTTTTGCGCCGTCGATGATCGAGGAGAGCATGATCATCATAAACGCGATGCGAGCGCGTGGTCTCGAACTGAAAGGAGGCATCAGGACGAAGGTCAAGGCGCTGCGGCACATCTTCTTCCCGATGGTGGTCGGACTCCTCCGCAAGGGGAGGCAGATTGCGATAGCCGCTGATGCGAGAGCGTTTCGTGCGATAAAGAACCGCACGTTCGTTGACGAACTGCAGATGAGACGGGGTGATTATGTTATGCTGATCTACACAGCCGCGCTTGTCATATCTGGATTTATTCTAAGTTCTATCGGTTTTGGTGGGACTGCACCGGGGTTGGGGACATGAAAACGGTCAGATTTCACAGAAAACTGATGGCTCCGGTTCTTCTGGTCGCTATCATCATGATCCTCTCACAAGCAGCCATGGCTGGCGAGTGGCATGGCAGCGGCACTCCGCTCTACACCATCGCATCAGGGAGCCTGCACGGCGATGTCCATGTCGGCGGTGGGCACGGACTCACTTATGCTGACCCGTACATCGAATATTTTGATCTTCCTGGTAATATAATTTACGCTCGCCTGTATGTGCCGATGTGGAACTACAACAGAGGGGACACGCTAACAGTCTCGATCAATGATGAAGAGCTGAAAACACGCTATGAACCCGATTACATCGCTGCATGGGGCGTTTCATGCTATGCGTACGATGTCACCGGTGTTGCGTTCAAGGAAGGGCTCAACGTGATCTCGGCGACTTATGAGAACAACAACGGCGCCCCCTACGGGATATTTCTCGTCACGGTCTACGAAAACGAGAGTATGCCCTACACCAGTTTCTGGATCGATGAGGGGAATTATGCGCTGAGCAAGGCGGTTGCCGGTGGTGGCGCTAAAAATCGGGGAGAGGCGCTGTTTCCAGGAGATGTGAATACGGAGACGGTCGAAAAGGCAGACCTGTGGACGGTGATGATCGCAGGAACTGATGGGGAGATTGACGAACTGTGGTTCAACTCAAAACTCCTCGGAGAGGACGTTGGAAGGGCGAAGACAGGGGGCTACCTCGATTTCGACCATTTTGATGTATCTGGCGACATCATCAGCCATAACAATACCGCAGTCTTCAAAAGAGGCGAGGAACAGTACTTGCACCCGTTCAATGCTATTTTAGTGCTTGAACACACGAGCGATGTCAAGGGCGATACTGAATTGACGGTCTATGAGACCCAATCATCTCTAATGTCCAGCATCCCGATTCCGGTCATCGCAGTGCTCGCAATCACAATCATCGGCTTTTTTTTGATATACACGAAGAAAAAACATTAACGAGGACGAGATTGATATGAATTACAGACCACTACTCTTTGTATTTGCCATAATACTGGCTTTGTTGCTTTCTTCTGTTGTCCATGCGGCTGGCAGCGCCGATAACATAGATATCACGGTCATAATCCCTGATCGACCAAAAGGTATGTTTGAACCCGATAAACTGGTGGCAGGCGGTTCAGAGGAAAGGGCACGCATCGTCTTTGAAAATCGCGGCGCAGAAACCGCGACCATCTCCGCAACGATCGTGGCTCCTGATCTCGTATCGCTATCTGTGCCAATACAGGAACTGAGCGAGCAGATCACAGAGGATGGTAACACACTGACGGTCAGCAATATGGAGATTGCAGGCGGTAAATCCGCGATCGTGCGACTCCGGGTGACGCCTCCGGATTCGATCCCGATGAAGACTATGAAGAGGTTCCACATAACTGCAGCCGCTGCAGAGGACGGTAGCAGAACCGAATACTCGCACAGGTTCACAATCATCCCGCCGCCGTCATGGATCACCTACGGCACCATCCTGGCAAGTCTACTGCTCGTTGTAATAGCGATCTTCGCAGTGAAACGGTTCGGAGTTCTCGAGATGTTCACCACGATCGATCTCGTCACAATCGCACTGCTCGCAGCGCTTGCAGGCGTCGTCTTCAGGTGGTTCTGGCAGACGTTCAACGACATCTTCGGACCATTCGGAGGGCTCCTCTTCACAATCCCGGTATCGGCGCTGATGGTGATAGCGCTGCACCTCGTCAGAAAACCGGGCACAGCCACGCTGCTCTTCCTTGTTGACCAGCTCGTCTGCATGGTGATCTGGGGCTCGAACATAACAGTCTGGCTCGGATGGTACCTACTCGAAGGCGCTGTCGTGGACACCGAGGTTGCGCTATTCAAGATGAACTATGCAGACACGCGAATCGCGGCCATAATTTATGGTATGTCACGGGGTTTCATTGCTTACTGGTTATTCTACTTCCTTTTCGCGCCGACCGCGTGGAAGATCTGCTATGCGCCATGGTACTCATGGCTTCAGATCGGACTCGCAGTTCTCGGTGGACTCATCGGCGGATCGATCGGATACGATGCTGCAAAGAAGATGAGGGGCGCGATGCTGTGATTGGGGCAAGGACACCCATAGAATAGATCACTTCGCACTCAGCCGAAACAGCGCTGCAGTCGTTGCAAGGAAATCGATATCATCCTCTGCTGCCGCATTGCGCAGCGTCTTGGTCGGTTCTGCCAGCACCTTGTTGGTGATCGCGTGCGTGAGGTCGTCAAGTACGCTGCGCTCAAAATCTCCGAGCGTATGCCTTGCAGAGAGCCGATTGATCGCATGCTCCATTTCACGGATCCTCAGGTCTTCTATCTGGCTGTAAAGCGATGATATGACTTTATCTGCTTGCTGTCGCTTGTACTGTAGATTTAGTAACTCATATTCATCTTCTATGATCTTTTCGACCTTTTCGATCTCTTGCATCCGTTTGCGCAGATTGCTATCGCTGATCTCCCTGAGTCCATCGATGTTATACAGTTTCACACCCGGTAGATCGGCTACCGAGTCCTCGACGTCCCTTGGGTTGGCTATGTCGATCATCAGCAGATCATGGCATCGGTCACTGTGGTCGTTGCGACCTTCCATGATCGGGCGCATCATCTCCGCAGTCAGCACCGGATGGGGCGCAGAGGTCGCGCTGATCACCACGTCCGAAGATGCGATATATTTGTCCTTTTCATCATACAGAACCGCAATTCCACCCAGTTCACTTGCAAGTGCCTCTCCCCGGTCGAAAGTACGGTTTGCGACATATACCGCCGAAACATTCTTGTGTGCAAGCGCATGTGCGACAAGTGACCCCATCGCTCCGGCACCGATGACCACGACCGTCTTCCCCTGCAGCGTGCCAAGTTCAGTCTCTGCGAGATCGACTGCCGCTGATCCGATGGAGACCGAACCTTTGTTGATCCGTGTCTCTGCCCGCACCCGTTTGCCGACATGAATCGCCTTCTCAAATGCGGTGTCAAGCACCTTTCCTGTGACCCCTGCCTCTCTTGCGATATGGTACAGCTCCTTTACCTGCCCGAGTATCTGGTCCTCACCAACGATCATCGATTCGAGCCCACATGCAACCCTTAAAAGATGCATCAACGATTCTTCGTGGTCATTGAACTCAATAATCCGGTCAGGCACGCCCATCTTCTTCACATACTCAAAGAGGACCTTGCTACCCTTTGGCGAGACCACATACACCTCCACGCGGTTGCAGGTCATCAGCACCACGCACTCATGCACCAGTTCATGCGAGTGCAGCACACGCAGCAGATCCTCCACCGTGCCGTGCCATGCACTCTCAATGTCCTCAATGCTTGCTTTTGCATGTGTGATGATCATGCTGGATATCTCGGTCATCAGGTCACCTCTGTGAGTTACCTTTGTCAAGTCACCTCTTGTCTGTAATTAATCTTTCATCAACCTTCCATGCACATCGATCTCGCCATTCTTGATCCGTGTGGAAGAGATCGGCATACCGTCCTCTGCCAGCACATAAGGCACCAGAACGATCTTGATTTTCGGCATACCGCGCTCTGCACGGATTTTATTGATCTTCACCGCGATTGGATGCGTTTCAGGAGAAACGACGATGTAATCAAAATGTTCTGCCAGTGTCGTGCCATAGGGATCATGCAGAGTCACGATCTCTGGCGATAACCCGAACCTGTCACTGACGTACCGCCTCAGTTCACGTTCCCTGACCCCGTAATCAGCAACCTCGTGCATGTGCCTGCTTGCCAGATCGTTCGATGTCAACCCGACCACGACACGACCGTCTCTGCCAAGCTCGTATGACCTGCTAAGTAGTGCTTTGTGTCCGTCGTGCAGTGGATCAAATGTTCCGCCGACTGCTACCCGCGCCATGTTCTCTGCTCTCTTCCGCGTCTTTCATGTAGATTTAGGTTTCGCTGTAGATGCCGAGGGCTGAAAGGAGAGGGTGGTGAAGAATCCTATTGTAGAGCGCAATTTGAGAGAAAAAATAAAAAAAAGGAGAAAACTCCTTTTCAAACTGTTATGCTGTCGGTTGTCATCACGTTCTATGGCGGTGTTAGAATCGCTTCATCTGCGTCGACCAAGCCATATCCATACAAGTGATCAAACCCTGGAGCGCCAAGATCATCAGCAGTGTCTCGGAGACGTCCGCGTACCTCGTCATTTGTCAAGTTTGGATCAGAGGCGATCACCAGAGCCGCAGTTCCTGCAACATGCGGGCATGCCATTGAGGTGCCGCTATAGGAGTCATATCCTCCTCCCAGAACTGTTGAGAGGATGCTAACTCCTGGTGCTGCAAGTTCGACATCTGGACCTGTACACGAGAATGATGCTATCACATCGCTACTATCTGTCGCCCCGACTGCTATCGCTGAATCGTATCTGGCAGGATAGTCCACGGATGTATCCACTTTTATCAGTTTTCCGTGTGGGGTATAGCGGTCATGGTAGTTTCCTGCTGCTGCAACAATAAGGATCCCTGATTCGTATGCCGCGTAACATGCATCTCTGACAGTTCTTGAGGGGTAGTCTGAGCCCAAACTCATGGATATGATTTGCGCCTCATTGTCCATTGCCCATTCGATGCCAGCCGCCACGTCACTCATATACCCACTTCCGGTGTCATCCAGTACCTTGACCGCATATATGTCTGCGTCTGGCGCAACTCCTACAACGCCTATATCATTATCTTTTGCTGCAACGATTCCTGCGCAATGGGTGCCGTGCCCATCATCATCCATTGGATCGTCGTCATCGTTCACAAAGTCGTATCCAGCTACGTAATTATCATCCAAATCCGGATGATTGTAATCGATTCCTGTGTCGATGATCGCGACCCTAACTCCAGCACCGGTGTTGCCACCCGCATGAACAACGTCTGCATCTATGCGATCAACGCCCCAGGGAAGCGTCTCTTCAAGCACACGCACTTCGGCATCCTCTTCGACATACGCTACCCTTGGATTCCTCTTGATGCGGTCGATAGCTTGCTCTGGTATTTCCACTGCTTTCGCATCGATTATGTGATACGTGTACTTAGTTTTTCCACCATGTCCGCGAATCATATCCTCGTCAGCGTGGTTGGGCTTGTCCGCGAAACCAATGATCACCTTTACCTTTTCGCCACCTGACTGCGTATCCTTTGCATTACCTGCCCATGCTACCGTCACCGACACAAGCATCAGCAGTACCATTACGATTCCTATTACTATTGTTCTTCTCATGTGTTTTGTCTCCGTATATCGATTGCAATATTTGCAAATACTAACCAGAACTCCATACTATAAAAACGTTATTGCACTCAGATAACAAACGATTTGCCATTATTAGAATAGATAATATGTCAAATACATATAGATGGTAAGACGATCAGCCGAGTATGCTCTAATGAGTTATATTCAAAATTTTAGATATCGCCGTGAACTGGATCGTGAAGTGGTTTGATACGAGCCTGTTGCCCGGACTTCCAAAGAAATTAGCATCTGCGGTAGATCTCAAGCAGTAAAACTATAATCAGTGGTACACACGCTAATAAAATCACCATCTGCATGCAATCCAGGTTTAAGAAATAAAAAGATGTGTTTCCGGTTATTACAGAGATATTTGAAGTGCCTGCGTAGATATTACTGAATATAACGCCGAAATAGATTCCATAAAACCATTTTGGGCCATTATCCCCAAAATGGATGTTGTTTGCTATGATGTAGTAAACAATAGCCAGTGCAATCACTGTCGCGCACAGTTTTACGCCGATGAAGCCTGCTACACCAAAATCGCGGATAATCCACCTGAGAAGTGTATTTGCCTCATAGTTATAGCCGCAGAAGTCGATACACAGAGCAGTGCTCGCCACGTCATATAACGAGACAATGATTGCGAAAAGAAATAGATGTAGATTGATATTGTGCCTCGACCATAGCAATCTCAGGTAGTATCCAGAGTATGACGTGTCGCCGGAATTCTGTGATCCGGGTGCATCCATTTGCGTTGGTGGGGGGGACCGAGACATGGACAGCCATCCTGACATCTCATGCAGGTTGTTGTATGACCATTTGGTGACAAACCGTGCATGAATCATGACGTAATGATATTTTCGCGCATTGCGAGAATTATCTGAATATACTTAAAACTTTCCATGGTCCCAGTGGTTCCGAATGCCTCTACTTCCGAATACATTA
>DTYY01000215.1 GCA_012961645.1 Methanosarcinales archaeon
CACCGGTGTAGAGGCGCGCGAACTTCACGTCCCCTGGCGGCACCTCAAAAAGTTCGATGTATGGCGTATTGTAGTCAGTCGCGCCCGAACCATGCCCCCCACCCACATAGACGCTGCCGTTCACAGTTCCTGCGCTTACGAGATTATCTTCCAGTGGGAAACCGGATTCATTCCAGTATGCTGTTGCTGGCGCGATGGATGCCACAAGCGCAATCAATGTACAGTATATCAGTATGTATCTCATTTGTCTATCTCCTTGTTATCTCGTGTTTCAAATAGATCATCAATCGTCTGAATGGTGCTATTTTTTTGTTGTATGATGTTGTCAGATTGCATTATTCTTGATCACTGAATGCTTATGGTAAGATAAAACTTTCGCTACGTACTACTTCAGATGATGGAGGATGCGCTCTTAAAAGAAAGTCCTCAAAAAGTTCATTGCAACGGATACGCATAGACACCACGGTACTCGATATCAAGGAATTCTTCGAACCATTCCCTGTGGATCTCTATCGGGTCGATGTCCTCAAATCGGTCAGGATGTAGCCACCTGGCAATGTAAGAATAGTAAACGCTTGCATGCGTTGATTTGGCATCACTGCTGAGGATATACACACGTCCATTCTTGACCGCATCGATGCGATCCCAGCCAGGTCTGTTCATGATACGGTCTCTTAACATCTTCATTTCATCGTTATCGTCCACATCGTATCCTGAAGTGATGCTGCCTGCCCACACCTGTTTGATGATCACCTCGGGGTTTCTCACGAGCACGGATTCAGAATCTACCGTTACAGCTTGTGCGGGCAGGTCGGCAAAGATGTTGACACCACCACACGCAACGATGGGATCGATGCTTGATCCGGTGCCGTATGTCACAAAATCATCGTAAGACTCGAAATACACATGTGGCTTCTGTCCAGGTGGCAGATCCTGCACTCGCTCCTCTATGAGGCTGATATGGTGCTTTTCGAAGTCGATGAGTTCGCAAGCCCGATCTTCCACACGCAGCCATTCGCCGATGTTTTGAATCTCTGTGGAATAGTTTTCCGGCTTGTGGAAATCCATCCTGACCAGCAGAATGTTAGAAGCGTTCAACTGTTTCTCATAAACCGGGTAGGGGTAGGAATAAGCAAGCACGATATCCGGTTTCAGTTCAATGACCTTTTCCATATCCCAGCTGAAGCAACTTATTCCGACCGATCTTTTGTCTGCCATTATTATGTTGAGTTCTCCTCGCTTCTTTACCCCTTCACATACCCCAACGATCTTATCCTGCAGTCCCAGTGCGCAGAGTGTTTCAGGACCGTATGTACCACCCGTGGCAACTATCCTCTCCACTGGTCTATATATTGTGAGCTCTCTTCCGACCGAATCTGTGACCGTCCGCGGGTAGTACTTGTGTATGCATGCGGATTCTCTCAGATCATCCAGTTTTATATGTGCAGAGTCGCCAGGTTTTGCGCTTAGGTACGTGAGAGTTAGATCAGCGAGTTCTGCTTCGGATATGATCATGTCGTCGTTGAGATCGCCGGAGAGATGCATTTCGTTTGCAGCGATTGGTACTGCCGTAATTGGCAAAATGACCGATACGGATAGCAGGAAGAGGGACATCAGCGCAAAATTCTGCCATGTTCTTGAAGTTCCCCAAGTACACAAGAGCCAACGAGTTCGAAAGGAGTGAGGTGAGGTGGACGAGGGACTTGTAGCACTATTGATACATCCATCGCCTCTCACCTCGCTATTTCTTTTTCGTCCCATTCAAA
>DTYY01000216.1 GCA_012961645.1 Methanosarcinales archaeon
CTTGCCAGAAGATAAATGTTGCATCATTCAACACAGCATCCAAACCACAACATTTAAAAGTGATCAATCCGTATATCGCATGTTGCCGCGGAGGGCAACAGAAGGAGGCATCACATGTCAAATAGTACTGGTTTGATAACCGAACGATATGATCCGAAAGGCATGCGTGCGCATGCATTCCACTTATTTTCGTGTGTGACTCTTGTCATCACTGGCTGGTACATGGCAAAACAGTTCAACATGTGCACGGTGATGGAGGTATCAGCAAACGCATGGCAACTCATTCCGTATGAGACCGTGCGCCTGTTCCACATGTTTGCCGCGCTCATATTCATCATGGCAGTCTGGATAATTATTCCATACAATCTGATCACAAGCGGTCATCTTCTCTCAGAGATATTCTTCATACCCGATGCGATCCAGCTGAAGGAACTGTTTCTCAGTCTCATTGGTAAAGCAGAGTATCCGAGATTCACCATCGTCGATGAGGAGACCGGACATTACAAGAATAAACTGCACCCTTTCGTCAAACTGATGGTGATTCCTGAGAACATTGCAATCGTACTGATCGTCCTGTCCGGTGTGATCATGTACAACCCTGAATATGCAATCTGGCAGACCACTGTCCAGCCGGCGATTCTCGCTGTCGTTGGATATGTATCCCCATTGTTCAACATGTCCCCGATCGGATTTGTGCGTACGGTTCACCTGTGGGCGATGTACTGGTTCGTAGTCGAACTCGCAATGCACTTCGGATTCCTCGGAATGGATCCAAGAACCTGGAAGTATTTCAAGGCAATCTTCGTAAACGGCAAGGAGGATATGGATAGGTACACCGAGATCATCAGAGAGCCGCACGAAGAGAAGCCAGCCAAGAAAGGAAGACATCCACTGGTCGTTCTGAAGTGAAGATAAAAGGAAAAGCGTGGATATTCGGAGACGACATCGATACCGATGCGATCATCCCTGGCAAATACCTGCGAACCACCGATCTGCAGGTATTTGCCGATCATCTGCTCGAAGGTATCGATCCCGAATTTGCAGGAAAGGTTAGGAAAGGAGATATCATCGTTGCTGGCAGGAATTTCGGATGCGGGTCATCAAGAGAGCAGGCGGTGCTTGCGATCAAGCATGCCGGCATCGGATGCGTCGTAGCAGCGACCTTCGCGCGTATTTTTTTCAGAAATGCTGTAAACATCGGTCTTCCGATTCTGGAAACCGGAACAACGATCTCCTGTGAGCAAGGGGAGACGATTGAGATTGATATCGAGAACGGTACCGTCAGGACAGATGACCGTGTGTATTCCGGGACAAAGATGCCTGACTTCCTGCGCGAGATTCTGATGGATGGGGGTCTTGTTGCCCACCGCAAAAAAGAGTCTGTGAAGGAGCGGTTTGGCATGAGGTCAGCCGCGTATTCAACGAGCAGCATTTTGGCGAATAAGGATCACCTGAATCTGATCGTTGATCTGGCTGCACCGAAAAGATCCGATAAAGTGCTTGATATCGCAACAGGAAACGGGTTTCTGGCTTTTGAGTTCGCAGACCGGGTTTCTGAGGTCATTGGCTGTGACATAACCCGCGACATGATCGATATCGCAGAAACCATCCGTGGTGATATGAAACTTGCCAATGTCACCTTTGAAGAGATGGATGCCGAATCTCTCGGATTTGAGGACGGTTCGTTTGATACCGTATCCTGCAGATTCGCATTCCACCATTTTACGAACCCGGGAAAAGCGATATCAGAGATGGTTCGTGTCTGCAAGGGTGGCGGAACAATCGTACTCGTGGATGGGCTTTCGTCTGAGGATGCTGCAAAGAGCAGTTATCACAACAAAATCGAGCGGATCCGTGATCCGTCCCATGTCAGGCTGTATCCACAGTCAGAACTTGAAGGGATGTTTCGCGATGCCGGACTGGAGATCATTCACAGAAGAAACTGGGATGGCAACTTCTATTTCGATGAATGGATTGGCATCGCAGGTCCAGGAGACGAGATTGTCGAGCAGGTGCGTCGTACGATGATCGATTCGATCGGAGACGATAAAACAGGTCTTAACGTCCGTTTTGACGATGATGGAAGATTGCTTTTTACTTATGACACGATAATTCTGGTGGCTGAAAAGAGTGCGGGGTCAGGGTCGTGAATCTCTTTACGTATCAACGACCACCTGCACCGTGTACCCGACATCGGTTTGCTCGATCATCATATCGTGGAAGGTGACCGCCTTTACACCGACATCAAATCTGTGCCTCTCAAGATTGATCTTTTCGCCAGTTGCATGCGCTCTGAGATGATATGAATCATCATATCGCCCGATTCTCTCCACATCAAATCTGCCGAACACGATCTCCTCAACCTCGAATAAATATAATAATTCTGATAGAAAATTGTACAACAGCTCCTCGCAGTCATCAGCATCGAGATCGATGTCAAGCGTTGTTGCCGGCTGTACGGTGTCAGTATCGATCATCGCGCCAAACATGGCAAGCGCGGCATATTCAAACGCCTCCTCGATCGTTTTTCCAGAGGCACGGAACTTAACGTCTGCGGGATGATCGAGATACTCGATATGGGAGTGTTTTTGTGGTTGCATCTTGTCTGTCTCCTACACATTCTTGAGCGCTGCTTTGATCAGTTCTCCGACATCATATACCTGTTCTGATTGGAGTGCTCTGTGTACCGCCGCCTCTGCAGCGGTTCTTGTGTATCCAAGCGAGATCATGCCGGCTACGGCAGAGCTTGCAATATCTGGTGGCTGCCCCGCTTCTGCTGGTATTTCTGTTATTTTGTCTTTTAATTCGAGTACGAGCCGTTTTGCGGTCTTTGTTCCGATGCCTGAGATGCCGTTCATCCGGCTGATGTCTTCGCTGTACACGGCAGATTTGAATTCAGCAAAGGATATGCCGGATAATATATTCAGAGCAACGCCCGGTCCGATCCTTGATACGCTGAGCAGCAACCTGAAAAACTCGAGTTCTTCAATCTTCGAGAACCCGTACAGCAGAAGCGCGTCCTCTCGCACGTGAAGGTGGGTATACAGCCGCACCCGGTCTCCGGTCTCGGGCAACGCGCTATAGGTGGACGCCGGGATCTGTAACTCATACCCGATACCTCCCACATCAATTATTGCGCGGGCAGGGGATTTTGTTTCAAGGATTCCGTTGATGTGTGCGATCATATAAATTCATCATCTTTCGCAACTCACGTGCTAATTACCCTTTCTTCCGGGTTTTGAATAAAAACTAGTACAATGTAATATGATATTATTCATCTAATTTTTTTAAGTCGCCGTCTGTTCCATATTATGCAGTTCATCGGTATATCGCGTGGTGTGAGATTTGGTTTGAATCCACTGATAGTATAATCAGCAGTTGTAATGTTCTTAACCTTTTCATTGCGTGACTAAAATTCACTTCCAACTATCGATATCGATCATGGTGTTGTGTAAGAATTAAACAACAAGACCTACTTTCAGGACCGCGTGAACTCTTCGGGCGTGCTCTGCTCATCATCCACCTGCTCAGACATGTATTTGAACTGTCGCCACTCAACCCCGTTCTCGGTGAGGAGTGTTCTTATCATAGCTGGTATAGTTTGTGCGCACAGTATCCTGCAAACCCTCAAAGGATCTGTGTGCATGTGCTGGTGGTCGAGGACATATGCCTTTCGAGTTGTAGCACTGTGGAATGGCGTGGGCTGTGTAGGGATCGAACTGCGTGTCCACACACTGTCAGCACTAAAGATTTGCCGATGAACGTTTACCTACAGCTATCTGGTATGCATCTCTAAGAACTTTGACAAGATCATCAGCGTCGAATTCATCAATTCGAGTTGTGGTAAATCCATCATTTATTCGTCTTTGTTTTTCATCGCCTATTACACCAGATTTACCATCCTTTCCATAGAGAGCTTCACGGAGTTCTTCACCAAGCTCTCCTAAAGGTTTAGATGATTGCATCTTTCGACCGCTCGATGCTATTATCATTTGGCAATATTTAGTGTCGATCTCAACTACATTCCACCCGGCTCCTCTTAAATCGTTTGGGATCGGTGGTTTCCCGATCTCTCCTTGCCTCTTTAGTATACTTATCATATATTCTTCCTCCATTTATCCACACCCTCTCATGTATTATACTTCTGCAGGGCATAATTCTTTAGCCTATCGACTCTATGCCCCCCACCCGCCTGCGTGATCGTGAGTGCCTCAAGTGACGCGACTCTACCATCTCTGTTCACGTCTGTGGCATCACCATACGCCCCACACACAAGTCACCTGTAGTGTGATGATCGCATCCACCACTGCGATCTGGCCATCGGCTATCGAGGACGTCGAGAGCTGTGACATGTCTGTTGCCACTGACGTCGGCTGCTTGGGTCATGTGCGCCGCCGGCTTGCGAGTGCAAGCGCTATCGCGGCGTCTGCGGGGGGATCTGGTCGCCGCGGCCCGAGGTCGCATTTTTGTGGCGTTTTTCTCCACATTCCATAGCCCACGTCTCTTCAACACGTTTCTCACAGGTGTAATTGCGACTACGTGCTCCTTTTCGTATCTGCTCAGTTGGCTGATTTTTATTAAATTATCTAAAGTAAAAAGATTAATGCGATCGGAAGAAAAGCAGTGGCTCCCGGGGTTTTTCGTGCGATCCTACCGGATGGCGGTTTTGCATGCATTCTCAGACCTCGCATTCGCATCCCCGCTCCCTGAGGATCCGGACCTGTTCCTCGTACGAAGTAACGAACTCGGTCTGTTCCACCTCTCCTGTCGCAAGCTTTGCATCAAGGGGCGTGTGATGCTTGTAGCCTCTATTCGTCATCTCCTCGACCAGTTTCTCGTGCCTCAGATAAAGGGCACCAAGTCGCCTCTTCCACCGCAGGGTCTCAGGATGGTTCGAGTACGCTTTCTTGTTGCCCGTTATTATCGACCACATAGCATGAAGTTCTCTGTGCTCACCAAGCAGATGATTGCGGCATAATTTTTCGGGAGGTATGTCCCAGATCCTCATAACCTTGCCCTCAAACCGGTTTTTTCAAAGTACATGACCTCATCCTCCTCCTTCACCACTGAAAATCCATTTCTGCGATACATATTGATTGCATTCCCCATACGCACGTCTGTCTTGAGTATGACCGTTGAATAATTCTCTTCTGCAAATTTCAAAGCCCAGGTGAAGAGTGCTCTCCCAAAACCCTTGCCTCTGAAGTCATTTCTCACGTAGATTCGCTTTATCTCGCATTTCTCGTCATCTATCCGTCTCACAGCGCTCGTGCCTATGATCTCGCCATCCAAAACCCCTGTGTAGAAGATTCCGCGGTTCTGCAGGTAATACTTCTCGATGTCATCCAGATCAAAGTCCTTTGCAGGATCGTACTCAAAACCCTCCTCTCTGAGCACTCCCAAAACCAGTTCCTTCACTGCAGCGGTCGCATCGATCGCACCGGTCCAAGATCCAGGAAATGTTTCGATTTTCATCCTGAAATAGGCATCCGGCCCTCCAAGAAAGTCAAGTACGATCGTTTGCAGAATCTCTGTTCCTGTGATGAGCACGTCCTCGTCGATATCAAACCTGCTCGAATGGTTGCCCTCGAGGATCCCTTTTTCGACGTTCCTTGTCCCGAGCAGAATGTATGTGCCGGGCACCTTCTCCAGATAAAACGCGAAATCCTCGGCTCCGAAGATCGGTTCAGCCTCGCAGTCGACCTCTGGAAACTTTTTCTTCAGTGCGGCACCCACAGCATCCGTGAATGCTTCATCGTTCACAAGCACAGGGTAGCCATGGGTCAAATCGAGATCGTACGTGGGGAGGTCTGCGACCCCGTCCTTCCTGTACGTATCCATCAGAGCCTCGAGCGTCTGCTTAATCGTCCTCTCAATCGTCTCTGTGTCTTGATCATCGAATGTTCGGAAGCTTCCGAGCATATCCACCTCATCAGGCGTCCTGTTGAACTGTGCACCCCCGCTTATCCTGCCGATTCCAAGGACGTACCTCGCCGGATCGATTCTGCTCTTTACCCGGGCGTTTATGGCGCGGATGAAATCCGATGCGATGAGGATCGGATCGATGCACTCCTCGGGGTTGGAATGATGACCCCCTTTACCGGTGATCTTTATGGAGAAGACGTTTGAGCTTGCCATGAACCTGCCCGGTCGAAACGCAATTCTTCCAAGATCGGTGTAACCAAAGATATGTATCCCGATGATCGCGTCCACACCATCAAGCCCCCCATCCTCAACCACCTGGACGGCACCCCCGGGCGGCTCTTCCTCAGCGGGCTGAAAGATCAGTCTGACGCTTCCAGGTAGACTCTCGCGCACCTCCTGAAGGATGCGTGCGGCGCCCAGAACAATCGCGATGTGCCCGTCGTGCCCGCATGCGTGCATGATGCCGGCATTCTCAGAGATGTAATCCCGGTTCAGCGCGGTAGGCTCTTCTGACACCTCGAGCGCATCGATGTCCGCACGAAGCGCGATGCAGGGGTGCTGTGCACTTCCGTGAATCGTTGCGACAACTCCGGTCTCTGCTATCTTCTCTGGATCGATTCCAAGGTCATTTAAGGTTTTTATGATCTTCTCCTGCGTCTTGAACTCCTTGAAACTGAGTTCGGGTTCCCTGTGAAATTCACGCCGGACCTGAATGATCCAGTCTTTGAGGGGGAGGAGGGTCATGTCTGTTTTCTCCGGGTTGGGTCGAGTTTTTGTTGGAGTTTGGTCAGTTTTGGTAGATTGCGCAACTTTGGATGGTTTTTCATCGAAAGACTCGAAAACATCATCTCAGATTTGCTGCGTACGCGCCGATCGTCTTCTCGATATCTCCACTGGTGTGTGCAATGCTCAAGAAATTGGTCTCAAATTGCGAAGGCGGGAGGAAGACTCCGCTTTCAAGCATCCGGCGGAAGAAACGCAGATATTCTTCCTTATCGCACCTGAGAACATCCTGATAGTTGTGCGGCAGGTCTCCGAAGAATATCTTGAAGAGGCTACCGACCCCCGAAACTGAGTAGGGCAATTTCAGGTCAGATACGAGATCCTGTAATGCAGAACGGAGTTTATCCCCGCTTACGTCCAGTCTTCGATGAACATCCTCTGATTCGAGCGTATCCAGCACGGCAAGCCCTGCAGTCACCGAAATCGGGTTTCCGCTGAAAGTTCCTGCCTGATACACACCGCCCGATGGAGATATCATCTCCATAATCTCTCTTTTGCCGCCGAAGACCCCAAACGGAAATC
>DTYY01000217.1 GCA_012961645.1 Methanosarcinales archaeon
CGGTGCTCTGCATGATCGTGATCGGGGGCATCGATGGCATGGCGATCATCGCAAGCATCGCCGGATACCAGATACTGTCGTTTGCAAGCCTGCTTCTCATCAATCTGCTCGTGTGCGCCGCATTCATTGCTGTGACCTATTCGGTGAAGAAGCGTGCACAGAGGCGATCCGAGTATCTCGGGCGGATGCAGCCGGCAGACCTCCTGGCTGAAGATGGTTACAACTTTGAGATACCGCATCCCGATGTCGTGCGCGTAGAGGTTGAGCGATCAGGAGCGGGCTCATCGATGAAGATACTGACCGGCGACGGCTGGATCAAGATGGGGAGGATCGAGAGGAGCTCTCGCGATTATCTGGACCTCCTGAATGCGGCTCTTCCAGGGAAAATTGCCGTGATAAACAGGTGACTGTCATGAGATTCATGAAACGAAAAACAAAAGGAACGGATGATGACGAAGACCCATTATCGGGCGTTGCAAACCTCTTTGACGTGGCGATGCTCTTTGCTGTCGGGCTTCTCCTTGTGACGATGATGCACTTCAATCTGACCGAACTCCTGACATCGCAGGATATCACCATCGTAAAGAATCCTGGTCAGGAGAACATGGAGATCATCATCAAGAATGAGACCGAGATCGAGACTTTGAATATGACCGAGGAGACGGTCACGACGATGGGAAAACTGGTTGCAGAGCTATATGAGACCGAAGGGGGTGCAACCGTGTATGTGGAGAAGGGGACATAGACAAGATGACTGCAACCAGACTGGTGCTCACAGTCCTGATATGTGCCACACTGATTCACACGGCATCAGCGCTCGATCCGGACGATGAGGGCTACTGGGTCGATGCAGGAAGCGCAACCCTCTATAAGGGTGACACCTACACCTGCGGAGAGTTCACAGTCGAATTCGTTGATTACGAGGAGGCAAGCGACGCGTCCACACACTACGGGATGGGTGGCGATCGTGTGCTCTTACGTTTGAAACAGGGAGATCTCGTATTAAACGAATCCATCCTCAATGCGACCTGCGTGAATGTATCAGATACATCAGATACGGTCTGTGATGAGCTGATATGGGAGGATGAGATCAAGATCGAGATATATGCCGACCCTGACGAAGACCCGCGGTCAGAGGACCCGGTAGGATGGCAGGATCCCTGCATCCACATCGAGTTCTGGGAGCGGGCAAAGCCTGAGATCTCGGTTGAGATCAGCGCCAGTTGCGAGGCATACACTGCACTGGACTCTGAGATTCGTGTCACTGTCGATATCGAGAATGACGGCGATGCCATGATCAAGAACGTGGACGTGATACTGAACCCTAGCGAACTGAAACTGAGCCGCAGTGATCTTACCACGCATTTCGGCAACATTTCAGTGGACGAAGAGGAGACGTGCTATGCGTGGCTGCTGGTCCCCGCATGGATCAATGAGACCGAGGGGCAGCCGTTTACATTCTCTGTCAATGTCACCGGGTTTGATGATGAAGGGGTGATGTACAACGAGTCAGCAAAGACTGAGATTATAGTACTGCCGAGATGGGACCTTAGAATCACAAAGACGGTGTCACGTTACATATCGATGGATCAGAAGGTATGGGTGCGCATCGATCTCGAGAATACCGGAAAGAGGGACCTTGACATCAGGTTGAACGATACTGTTCCGGAGGGTTTTATGCTATGCGGCAACGGGACTCCTGGCTGGAGGTTCAATATCACGCCGTCCGAACGTCTGCGGTTCCCGTATCACATAAAACCACAGAGACCAGGGGTATTCGAGATACAGGGTGCAGTCGCCGATTTTACGGTGGACGGGAAGAACGTCAGCATCCTGTCGAACTCTCCTGTAATCACGGTGGACGGAGCATACATAATCGTGAATAAAACAGCATATCCAGGCACGATTTCGCTTGGAGGCGAGGTTGCTGTGCTGATCAGCATCACAAACACCGGAAACAGGGATGCAGTCGTCGATCTGACAGATGTTATACCTTCAGGCGCCGATCTGGTCTCAGGGAACAGAACGTTACATGCGGTTCTTGGAGAGAAGCAGACCGACGGGCTCGAGTATACGATCAGGTTTTTGGTTCCAGGGAATGTGACGCTTGATCCTCCAGAAATATCGGTATCGAGCAGCGATTACAGTTACCTGACCACATCTGCGATGCCGGTGGTCGAGGTGATCGGCTCACTTCCTGAAAAAGCTGTTACGTCTGCAAATGATTCGAAATCCGTGTCGGTTCCTGATGGTTCTGATATGGCGCAAGGGTACTCGGTGGATGCACCGCTGCTTGAGTTGCTGCTGGTGGTCTGTATGCTCGTTGCTGTGTATCTGATCAGCAGGTTCATCTGATGCGCTGGTGCGAGTGATGATGGATTGCTATGAAAAATGTATCTGAGAGAACCGGGAGCTGCAGGGTTTCCTGTCAAACGGCAAATATGAAGATACAATACATGCTGCTCGGATTGATTATATGTGTTGCAGGAGCCGGCACGATCAACTCGGAGGATGTGAGTGTCTCTGCACCCCAATCCATGCCCCCATCCTCCCCGGTTATCATCTGCGGATATGTCTCATATACACATGGCAGTGCCTGCACTTCGCCTTCTGTGATTGTTACCAATTTGAATACTTCCGAAGAACTTGCCGCCGAGAACCAGATCGGGGAATCCTTCTATCAGCTCATAACGAGTTCTGCATTCGTGAAATCGGGTGATATGCTGAAGATAGAGGCTGACAAGAGCGGGATACCGGTTGGAAGCGCCGTATATGTCGTGGACCGGACCGATATCTGTCAGGGCTTAATCGAGGTGAACATCAACGTGGGTGTGCCAGATTTCACAGTCACAGACATAACATTCGATATGTCTGAACCGCTGATAGGGGACGTGGTGGAGATCGGCGCAACGATAGCGAATTTCGGAGCAGAGAGAAAGGTTTTTGTAGAGTTTTATGACAACAAAAGCATAAATATCGAGAGAGTGTTAAATAGGCACCCGGAGAGCCCGATTAACGATACCATCACTTTCCCTGACGATCTTCTGATACGGGCACATTTCAAGAGCTTTGATGTATCCTCGGGGGACAACATCACGATCCATAACAAAAACCGGCTGGTTGACTGGGTCAATGGAACAGGAACAGATCACTGGACAGAATGGTGCGATGGCGGTACCATAAGAATAGAATCACGGAATGCCGGGTTCATAGTTGACAGATACGAGGCATTGCTTGCAAATGAGAGTATATCGCTCGGTCTGGGCGATTCAACCAATATCTCTGCGGTATGGAACCTATCAGACCAGTCCATGGGATGGGCAACCAACGGAACACATAATGTAACAGTTACGGTTGACCCTCATGGTCAGGTAGTCGAGTCTGACGAGACAAACAACGAAAAAATCGGGGCAGTGGATGTGCATCCGTCTCTTGACTTTACAGTCACGAAAGTGTCTCTCAACCAAACTGAGCCAGTGCTTGGTGATGCTGTGGGGATAAATGCAAGCATATCCAATTCTGGAAGTAGAAATGGGACGACTGCTGTAGGAGTATATTATGATAACAGAAGTATAGAGATTAAGAAAAATGTAGAAATAGTCTCAGGTGAAGAAAGAGATACTTATATCTCTACAGATAATATCTCACTTCCGCATGGCGTTCTTGGAGCAAGACTCCACTTTGATCATTTCAATGTATTCAATGGTCATGTTGATATTTGCGATAAAAATGGACGAGTGGTTGAACGTTTCCACAGCGTGAGATCCATTGAAGATTATATAAATGTATGGACAGATTGGGTATATGGTGAAAATATAACGGTC
>DTYY01000218.1 GCA_012961645.1 Methanosarcinales archaeon
AGTGGAAAATGAGATGAAATTTCATGAAAGTGTGGCTAATGCTATTGATTTTTATGGGGAATTGAGTTCTCAAAGTTGGGCTCGAAACGATCCTGTAGCGACCAGTATACGATCCTCCAGTAGATCCCTGTGCTTTCCATGGCTACCCGCTCGACATTGTGCTCTTCGAGCCAATCTCGCAATTTGAGCAGCCCCTGGCAATCTGTCGAGAATCTTTCGATTATCGGATCTGTGACGCCTTTGATCATGATTGCAGCCATGACAAAGCGTTTGTGGACGCCGAGACCGCAAACCTTATCTCTCTTCTGGTTCATTTGATTACCTCCTACAATGCTTGAAAGCTTAGCTATCCAATAAAATTCGAAATTTCACTTTGGTACTCGTGGTTTAGACCACAACAGTATACTCGAATGGGCAGGCAACCAGTTTAGATGACGGGATCTTATGTCCCAAAAAATGGCCGGCCTTGTATCAAGCATTGCAGGAACAATAGTGGCGGCGATCAGGTATGCAGTTTTTCATCAACAGTATACGCACTGCGATGGGCAGGTCATGTGCGTTTAGATAGTGCCCTTTTTGTGTAAGCGATGTTATGAGCCTTACCACCTAACAATGTTGAATAACCATAACACCATGCACAAAACCGACCACAACCAATCGGAAAAGCACACACGGGAACGATTTCAACTCAAAGAGACGATCGTTACGATCACTTCGGAGAAACGGTACATACCAGCCGCAAAAGATGCGGTCAGGTCGTGCAGATCCGATCTTGAAAATTTCATCCGGAAAGACCCGTTCTTTGCGATCACTCTCGATAAATACCGATCTGTGCACCCGAACACCCCTGAGATCGCAGGAAGGATGATCGAAGCGGCAAATAGATTTGGCATCGGGCCGATGAGTGCTGTTGCAGGTACGATCGCGTCGATGGCCGTGGAAGCAATGGTTGATGCCGGCGCAACGTATGCTATCGTTGATAACGGCGGTGATATCGCCATGATAAACGACGAGACGGTCATCGTCGGGATCTACGCCGGAGAATCCGCAACTGGCATCAGCATCGGGCTTGAAATTGAGCCAACTGACTCAATTATCGGAATATGCACTTCATCAGGCAGAATCGGGCACTCGATCAGTTTTGGAAACGCCGATGCTGTAACAATACTTTCAGGTGATGTCTCTCTTGCGGATGCAGCGGCTACTGCGGTTGGAAACGCAGTGAACGGCGAGGCATCGATCGAAGAAGCGTTCTCGATTGTCAGCGGCGTGGAATCGATCACCGGATGTTTAATTATCATCGGTGAACATATCGGGGTATATGGGAGTGTCCGGATCGTGGAGGCGCCGCAGAGACCAGAATATATCACCGGAGCATGGATATGATCGATTTTTTAAAATTGTTTATCTGTATATTTTTCTTATTATATTCATGCTACACTGATCTGCAGACCAGAACCGTGCCAAACGAGCTCTGGGGCGTGGTCTTTGTTGCGGCGCTGCCTCTCGTGATTGCGGGTGCGCTGATTGATGGAGCAGAATATGTTTATCATACGATCATATCAGTTACAGGCATTTATTTGTTTGTGTATGTCTTATTCTGGCTTGGCGCATTCGGAGGGGCGGATGCAAAGGCACTGATCACTCTGGCGTTCATATTTCCGGTCTTTCCGGGCATCGAGGTGTCTGGATACGCTTTTCCGATCATTGGCGCACCGCCACTCGACATCTTCACGTTCAGTACGCTTGCAAACGCTATTCTGCTCTCCGTCGTTGTGCCGCTCTGCATCCTTCTGTACAATCTGTCCACGCTTTCTATGCGTGAGATTTCAGAAAAACCGTGGTATCTGTTTGTTGGATACAAATGCCGGATATCTGATCTGAAGAATAAGCATATCAAACTTATCGAGGATTATGTCTGCGAAAACGGTATGGTAATGGCAAAATTCAAAAGAAACGGAGTTATCATCGATGATCGCGTACTGAACCGATTGGAGAGCTTCAGATCGAGGGGATTAATCGAAAACAGGGTCTGGGTGACTCCAGGACTGCCGTTCATGATTCCGATAACGGCAGGGTTCATCACCGCCGTCGTTTTTGGGGATCTGATATTCTATGGCGTTACCGAGCTTGTTTTTTGGTTTTGACAGGGAATATTTACCCATCGTCCTTATTTACCAGCTCCCGACGACTATCCCTGCGTACCCGACCACCTCTGCCATTGGCTGGACATCTCCGCTGTTCGAATATGCAAGCAGCCTGCCAGAATTTGCGCCAAGCCCCCTGCAAAGCCGCATCATAACCGCGATCGGACCGTAACCACATATCGATGCGTTCCGCTCTCTGATGCGCGAATAAAACTCGGTGACGTTCAGTTCGAGCAGCGGCTCGATCACGTAATGATCGGTGTCGTATGCAACTGCAGCAGGCTTATAATGCGTAAAATCAGAAGACGCGATCACAACAATCTTCTTATCGGTTTCCTGAAGCGTATCCATCAGTTCGATGCTCACCTCGCGTGCCGTCTCCTCATCCTGCAAGCCCATGCAGATCGGAACGATCTTGAAGTCGTGAAACCTCGTCTGTAAAAACGGGATCTGCACCTCGATCGAATGCTCGTATATATGGGCGCTTTCATCGACATCGATGATGCGGCGCGGGAGCGACTCGACCAGATCGGTGTCGATATCAACATCGCCAAGCGGCGTGCTCCACGCATCAGACGACATCGCGACCGCTGACCCATATCCTGTGTGATTTGGTCCGATGATCACGAAGGTGTCTGCCTCAGGGAGTACTGCATACACCTGCGCTGCTGTCCTGCCAGAATACATGTGTCCGGCATGCGGTACGACCGCTCCGGTGATTGCCTGATCCGGGGAGATTTCGATGCCTGAAAAATACGATTTAATGTCTTTTTTCAGAGTTCTGGGATTCGACGGGTAGAACTGTCCTGCGACCACTGGTCTTCTCATGATGGCTCACCGATCATCTAATCTCCGATTATGGACTTATACCTAACGCACGTTGGTTGTGCGGTGGGGTACTTATATCTTCAACATCTGGCAGAACCGCCTGAAACTGTTCCCCAAACTCTCCAAAGTTCTTGGTTTCATCGCGAAACAGGTCTGATACCCCGTGATCGTTGGGTATCAGGGTTATGGAACAACGCAAGCACAGATTTCATGTATTTTTCGATTCCCCGCTGGCAGTGAAAAGGACAACCGGCGTATATACTCAACACTGGCATAAACTGCGCTTTTTATCA
>DTYY01000219.1 GCA_012961645.1 Methanosarcinales archaeon
CAGTTGATTTTAGTCGGACTAGGTCTCGCTCGATGTTGATTATGTGATATTTTTTGGCGAAATTTACTCAAAGTTCGGTTAAAAAAATGATATGGGCGGTCGAGTGCGGTTGCATGGGAGTTTAGAATCCAGAAGGCTTCAATATCCATCACAAAAATCCTGTATTAAGGAACCGGGACACTTTAAAGCGTGATCGTCTCCATATCCCTGCCAATCGCAACATCGCAACCGTCGCAGTACCTGCGCACCGTTTCCACCATCTCTTCCTCAAATCCGCTTGTTTGGGGGTAGAGATGCGTGAGAATGATCTTTCCTAACGATATCGATCCAATCATCTCGCCGAGCGCCCGTGGCGTCGTGTGATTGGTCACGTCCGGCACAAGGTCAGGAAACGAGCACTCATGGATCAGGATATCGGCGCCATCGCAGAGCACCCTGATGCTCTCACATGGTTCGGTATCGCCGGTGTACACGATCCTGACCTGCCCGGTCTCATCGGTGATGCCGTAGCCAAGCGACGGCATCCCATGTATGGTCTCTGCGCAGACGATCTCGCACTCTCCGATCGAAACACGATCCTGATCCGCCATCTCTGAGACATCGATTCGCATTCTGCCTTTCATGTAGGGATACGCATCAAAAACCCTTGCAAGCCATGCAGCGGTTCCGGAAGGTCCATATATCGCAAGATCATGGCTTTCGCAGAGCCACTTCGCTTTGATTAGACTCATGACGTCTGCGACGTGGTCAAGGTGCAGGTGCGTTAGGAATACGTGCTCGATCGCGGTGCAGTCGGTGAGGCGCGGGAGGACTCCGCTTCCACAGTCGAACAACACCAGAGATACCAAATCTTCGAGCTCAACGAGCACACCTGACTGCACCCGGTGCGGCTGTGGGATGGCAACGCCGGTTCCGATCAATGTTATCCTGGTGGGCATGGTCATGGTTTGTGACTATTGCGAGGCAGTAGCATTAATCTTAACATTCCAATCACTCCAGACACGCAATGAAACTTCTTTATTGCCATAAACTTACGGTCAGATTTCAGATATCCGAATGGCAAGACCGACCACTTCCACCGCACTCCTGCCAAGGATCCGCACCATCGCCTCCTTTCCGGTGCCGCCTCTGTCATAGATGACCTGCGGCACATAGCCTGCCTCCTTGATTGCGTGCGCAGTGCCCCAGTCCATGGTCTGATGGTGCGGCGGTTCGTCCTTCCGGTCAAAGGATGATATCGTATAGCCAAGAGCCTCGCACGCAGAGACGATCTCCTCCGAATACCTGATATTGAGCGTGCTCCTGACGTTATGATCAAATTGCATAGCTGCAAGGATCAATCTTGCTACATGGGATGATGCACCAAACTCGACAGGTCCTACTGCGCGTGAACCCTCCCTGAATCGTACGATTCTTGATCTGACCGCAGCGATGTCCCTGACAGACTGCGCCTGCGGGATAGCTGTACCGATATTGCATCCAACTTCAGGAATCAATGATGCAAATGTCTTGCAGTCCTCGATGCGCCTTACGGCAGCGCTGACATCCGCGATTGCCAGATACCTGGCAGCATCCGTGAGGACCTGTCCGATCTGGTTTACCGGAGCAACTCCGCCGCCCACGATATGCGCATCCCGGATCGCATGCATGACAAAATCCTTTGCAGCGATGCATGCATCAGGTATGGCAAGCCCTTCTGCAAGATATGTTGCGATCGCCGCTGAATACGTGCAGCCTGCGCCATGTGTCCCGCCTTTGATCAAATTTCCCGGGATAAGCCGGACATCGATATCGCCTTCGCCGGTCTCGTGGCAGAGCACATCGGTGCCGTGCAGGTGTCCGCCAGTGACAACAGCCGCCCTGCATCCGAGGTCAACGATTGCCGCAGCCGCCTCTTTCGCATCATCGATATCCAGAATTTTGATGTCTGTGATCGATTCTGCCTCAAATACGTTTGGTGTGACCACCGTTGCGAACGGAATCAGTTCTGAGATCATCGCTTCAAGTGCATCCTCTGTCAGCAGCGATCCGCCGGCTTCCGCGCTCATCACAGGATCGAGCACGAAAGGAATGCCATCAACGCCACTGATCTGGCTTGCAACGAGATGGACGATCTCTTTTGAGGATAACATCCCGATTTTTATGTAATCAACGTGTATGTCATCTAACACCGCACGGATCTGATCGATTATCACGTTCTCTGGGAGATCAAATACGCTCTGCACGCCAAGCGTGTTTTGCGCGGTGATCGAGGTGATCGCGCAGGCGCCGTGGGCGCCAAGCGCAGCAAACGTCTTCAGATCCGCCTGAATACCTGCGCCGCCGCCAGAGTCGGAACCGGCGATGGTTAGCACGGTTATTATGCGCCGTTCAGACACAAGCCCACGCCCCGGTCATCATCCCATCAATCATTCGTATCTCATTCATCGCTCGCAAAGGTTATCGCTGCATCGATCGAATCGATGCCGTCCAGCAATTCGGCGACCAGCCCATCCGGCACATCAAAGAGTATCTCTGGCATCGATTCGCCATCAAGTACCCGTGCGCCGACCATACTGATATAATCGAGTGCCCGCTCCGGATCATCGTCCTCTACCTCGATCGCGTCCTTGATCAGCTTGATGAGCGGCGTCTTTTTATTGTGCGTGCCCTGTATGTTGTATTCGCACGAAGCAAGCGCGCAGATCAGCGAGGACTGAAGCGAACGTATCATCATGTCTGTATCCTCGTTTATCGGGGCGACCTCGTGCAGTACAATCTTTCTGATGCTTGAAATTGCATTTAACGCATCTTCTGAAGATATTTTCTTTTTTTGTGCCCGTGAACAACCTTCAGGCAGGAGAGTACAACATCATCCATCATGCCGACGAA
>DTYY01000220.1 GCA_012961645.1 Methanosarcinales archaeon
CGTGAGGAGACTCTGTTGAGCTCGAGGTGGTCGCAAGTCCAGAAGCAAAAGCGAACCAGTGGTGGCATTTAGATACTGGCGTGTTATCGTCCGTCAATAGCTCGATGATCAAACAGGGTGTCGGCGATGGATGCGCTGATGATTCTGCAGGCGGCAGGGTGTCACGCCACCATGCTGTTCAGGTTGTAGTTTATGAGCCGCCAGGTTCAGACCTCGCCATCTCGGCTGCATCGCATTTGTTTGATAGCTTCAGCGCTGCTACCACGAAACCCCCTCCTTGTCAACTCTTCGGACAGGTTCTGAAAGCAGCTATGTCAACC
This sequence comes from Methanosarcinales archaeon, assembly GCA_012961645.1. Classification (GTDB taxonomy): domain Archaea; phylum Halobacteriota; class Methanosarcinia; order Methanosarcinales; family Methanogasteraceae; genus Methanogaster_D. The sequence continues at coordinate 321 of DTYY01000220.1, forward strand.
AATTTAAATTTACCTGACATGAAGATCAAATAAAATAAATATCAGTGGACACCGTGACACACAAACCCTTTTATTGACAAACGCGATAGTCGTGATACAACCTAAGAATACATCAGAGTACATGAGAGGTCGTTACGCATGATAGAAACAATACTGATATCGGCAAGGACGATTGATCAGGGCGCTACTCTCGAGGAAAAGACCTCACAGGCTTATTTTGATGCGGCTGCATACTGTGAGTTAAACGAGAGTAATCTTGCTGCGCTCGGATTATCCGTTGGAGAGAACGCCAGGGTCACCACCCCGCATGGAACGGTTGTGGTGCCTGTAAAGATCGACGATAGACTCCCGGATGACATCTCTTTCATCCCGATGGGCCCCTGGTCGAATGCCGTGCTCGATCCAGACACCTGCGGATGCGGGATGCCCGGCTTCAAAGGAGTTCCCGCAAAGATTGAGCCGACCACAGATTCTGTACTGGGTATGAAGGAACTGATGGCGACATACAAGGAGTAAAAGGTATGCCAGTAATTACAGATGTTGTATGCACGTTCTGCGGCTGCCTCTGTGACGACCTCGAGGTGACAGTCGAGGACAACAAGATCACAAAGGTGGGCAAAGCGTGCAAACTCGGACGGGCAAAGACGATGGGAATGTTCCTGCATGAACGAATCGAGAAACCGATGATCCGGAAGAACGGAGAACTTGAGGAGTGCTCGTACGAAGAAGCGATAACAAAAGCAGCTGAGATTCTTGTTGCTGCAAAAAGGCCCATGTCTTATGGATGGTGCTCGACATCATGTGAGGCGATCGAAAAAGCCCTTCTGCTTGCAGAGGAGACCGGATCGCTCTTTGACAGCACTGCAAACGTCTGTCACGGACCAAGCGCGATCGCAACCGAAGAGAAGGGAGCGCCGACATGCTCGCTTGGGACGGCAAAGAACTATGCAGACCTGATCGTCTTCTGGGGCTGCAATCCTGTGCACGCTCATCCGAGGCACCAGACACGGTACTCCACGATGGCAAAGGGTGCATTCACACCGAACGGGAAGAAGGACAAGAAGGTCATCATAGTCGACCCACGCAGCACCGATACCGCAAAGAAGGCAGACCTCCTGCTCCAGTTAAAACCAGGCACCGATTATATCCTGGTTGAGGCGCTGCGGGCGATCGTAAACGGTCACGAGGACGTGCTGCCTGATGAGATCGCAGGATGCCGAAGGAGACTGTGATTGCGGCTGCAGAGATGTTCAAGGCATCAAAGTTTGCGATCATCTACTTCGGGATGGGCGTCACACAGACGAGAGCCAGATACAAGAATGGAGATAACGTATCATCGCTCGTATCTGACCTGAACCAGACGAACAAGGTCGTGATGATGCCTATGCGCGGGCACTACAATGTGACTGGATTCGGTCAGGTTGCGGCATGGGAGGCTGGTTTTCCGATGGCGCTTGACTTCGCACGAGGATACGCGTACTACAACCCTGGAGAGACCGGAACAAACGACATTCTCATGCGAAAGGAGGCGGATGCGTTCATCACAGGAGCAGCAGACCCTGGTGCGCACTTCCCGCAGGAATCGGTGAAGCATCTCTTCAAGATTCCTGCGATACAGGTCGATGGATACGCAAACCCGACAACCGAGTTCTCTGACGTGGTGATACCTGCTGCAATCGCAGGCGTTGAGTGTGAGGGAACAGCGTACCGGATGGACTGCCAGCCGATCAGGATGAAGAAGCTGATCGATACCACGTTCAAGAGCGATGAGGAGATTCTTACAGATCTGATAAACAAGGTTCGTGAACTGAAGGGAGGTGCATGAGATGGCTGAGATGATCATCAAGAATGGTGTCGTGTACGATCCGGCAAACGGCGTCAATGGAGAGAAGAACGAGATCTGCATAAAGGACGGTAAGATCGTTGAAAGCGTGGGCGCGGGTGCCAGGATCATCGATGCAGAGGGCTGTGTTGTTATGCCAGGAGGCGTTGACGGACACACACACTGTGCAGGAAAGATCAATGTCGGAAGGGTGATGAGCCCACATGACATGCGGTACAGACCGATACCAGGGCTATCAGGACAGGAAGCAAGAACGAAACTGTTGCGCCCGCAGGTCGGATACAACACCCCGAACACGCATGCGATCGGATACAGATACTCAAAACTCGGATACACCACAATAGCAGAGGCTGCGATCGTACCGATGATGGCGCGGCACATGCACGAGGAGTTTGAGGCGATCCCGATCCTCGATAAACTCGGGCTGGTACTGATGGGCAGCAACTGGCAGGTGATGCAGTACATAGCAGATGGCGACAGCGAGAAACTGAAGGCTTATGTTGCATGGCTTCTGCTTGCAGCCCGCGGATACGGTGTTAAGGTCGTAAACCCTGGAGGTGGATCGAACTGGACATGGGGCAAGAACGTGACATCGATCGATGATAAGGTGATCGACTTCGATGTGACGCCTGCACAGATACTCCTGGGCCTCGCTGAGGCAAACGAATCCCTGAAACTTCCGCATTCTATCCATGTCCACTGCAACAACCTTGGTGTACCAGGAAACCTCCCGACAACGCTTGCCACGATGAAGCTCCTTGAGAAGGTGAAGGCATCGAGGGACAGGCAGGTGATGCATCTCACACACTTGCAGTTCCATTCCTACACAGGAACGTCATGGATGGACTTCACATCAGGAGCAGCCGACATAGCGGATTACATGAACAAGCATGATCATCTGACATTTGACATGGGACAGGTGATCTTTGGACCAGCCATGACGATGACTGCGGACGGTCCGACCGAGTACAGGAACGCACGGATGTTTGATGCAAAGTGGAGCAACTACGACGAGGAACTCGAGGACGCATCAGGCGTGGTGCCGCTCTCGTACACACCGTACAGTTTTGCTCACGCTGTGATGTGGGCGATCGGGCTTGAACTCGCTCTGCTTGTGAAGGATCCATGGAAGGTAATGTTTACCACAGACAACCCGAACGGCGGCTCGTTCGTGAACTATCCAGAAGGGCAGGCACTGTTGATGAGTGATAAGAAGCGGCAGGAAGTGATCAAGGGATTCCCGGACATGGCGATGGATCGGATGAGCCTTCAGAACATCGACCGGGAACTGGACTGGAACGAGATTGCAACGATGACCCGTGCGATGCCTGCAAAGATGCTTGGACTGACAGAAAAAGGGCATCTTGGCGCAGGAGCAGACGGAGATGTTGCGATCTACGATATTGCGCCTGAAAAGGTCGATCCGTCGGTTGAGCACGAAGCAGTCAAGAAGGCGCTCAGTTTCGCAAAGTACACGATCAAGGGTGGAGAGGTCGTTGTTGCAGACGGTGAGGTGACAGCAACGCCAAAAGGAAAGGTCTACTGGGTCAATGCTTACGAAGGCGTTCTACAGGCAGAGAAGGATAGGCTGATGGCAGATATCAAGGAACGGTTTGCGAAGTACTACAGCATCCAGCTTGCAAACTACATGGTCGAGGATGCTTATCTGCCGCGTCCTGTTGAGATCAGACCGGAGGCGATTTAGATGCAGACCGTAACACTTACGCCGAAGAGGAACTTGAGCATCTCAGTGGAGGCTGAGAACATCACTCCAGACACATTTGCGGGAAAAAGTGCAGGCGAGATCGGAGCGATCACGGCATGGGAAGGTAACACCCAGATCACACTTGCTGACATCTTCGATATTGCTGTGGACGGGTCTGGTGATGCCGCTGAGACGAAGATTGTGATCGATGGCGATGTCCCGCGAGTGAAGAGGATCGGCGAGGCGATGACCGCTGGCGAGATTGTGGTTGCGGGTGATTGCGATATGCACTGCGGAGCTCTGATGAGTGGTGGAACGATCACTGTTGAAGGCAATGCTGACGGCTGGGTCGGACGCGAGATGAAGGGCGGCGAGATTGTTGTTAAAGGCAATGCCGCGTACTATGCAGGCGGCGGATACCGGGGCGAGACATGCGGGATGACTGGCGGGAAGCTGGTTATTGAGGGTGATGCGCTCGATTACCTTGGCGAGCATCTCTGCGGCGGCGAGATTATCGTTAAGGGTAATGTTCGGTTGCTTGCTGGTGTTCTGAACCGGGGCGGAACGATCACGATCGAAGGCGATACCGCGCTTCCTGGCGGCGAGATGAAGAAGGGTACGATATTTGTGAAGGGCAAGGTGCTCGAGATGCTGCCTTCTTACAGGGATGAGGGAACCGAAGAGGTCGATGGAGTTACGTACCGGAAGTATGTTGGGGATCTGTCGTGTAATGGCGAAGGCGTGCTGTACGTGAGTGTGTGAGAGCACACTCACGGGGTTATTTTTTATAGCCCAACTTTGAGAACTCAATTCCCCATAAAAATCAATAGCATTAGCCACACTTTCATGAAATTTCATCTCATTTTCCAC
>DTYY01000221.1 GCA_012961645.1 Methanosarcinales archaeon
AAAAATTTTGGAGGCTATTATTTGGAGCAGAAAAACAATAGACACTGATTTTAATGAAAAATCAATTGAGATGATTAGCAAAAAGCCAAAGGGGCATGGTTATGAACTTGTGGAAGATCTTCTATTAAATTCAGAGCGAAGGGCGTCACAGGGGAGGTACGATGATGCTGTTGGGCGGTTGTATAGAGCACTGGAATTATTGGTGCAGATAAGATTAAAATTACAATATGGAATTAAAACAGATGACGTGGATGTTAAGAAAATTCCACAGGAATATAGAGAGGAATATGAACCTAAAAATGATATGAAGGATAGGAAGAATAAAATAGGTCTTAAGGAAAGTTATGAATTGCTTGCAAAATTAAACGATGATGATCCACTTGCTAAGATATATTTAAGTAGAAAAAGTGAACTGATTGGTCTTTTGGAGGTTAGAAATTTATCTATATTCGCACATGGCTTCCGACCAATCACGAAAGAAGAATACAATATATTTAATACATTTTTTGAGAATTTTTTCGATGATTTTTTCACTGGCATGAATGCAAAAAGATACGCCGAAAGATGCCAGTTTCCGCATCGATTGCAATAATCATATACACCACCTTATCTCCTCTCAAACGATTCCCTCCATAATGATTACAAAAATAATCATTCAAAACAGAACCCGCCCATGAAATTCTACAACCGCGAAGACGAAATACGTGAACTGCACCTCCTCAGAAACACCCCGCCCGCAATGATTGTTCTCACAGGACGGCGCAGGGTCGGCAAGACCGAGCTGATCAAGAAGTTTCTGGAAGACTCTACCGGCGTCTATTTCTTCGTTGACAGTGAAAAATCCGAGAAGATGCTGATTACCGAGTTCTCTGCACAATTAACAGAATCTTTCGATCTCGGCGAGTATGTCAAAATCGAGGATTGGGAGACATTGTTAAAACTGATTTTTGATATCGGCAAGCAAAAAGATGTGATCGTCTGCATCGATGAGTTCCAGAGGTTTTTGCAGGTAAATCCTTCCTTCATCAGCCAGTTGCAGAAGTACTGGGACATACTGCGTACCGGATCACGGGTGTTCTTCGTCCTGAGCGGATCAAGCGTCGGGATGATGAACCAGATATTCGTTGAACAGAAGGCACCACTCTTTAAAAGAGCTCAAAACATTATGTTCATCGAACCTTTCGATTTCAAAACGATAAATTCAATTCTAACCGATCTGGGTATCACAGATCCCATCACAAGAATTGAGATGTACGCGCTCTTCGGTGGCATGATCCATTATTACTCCCTGATCGAGTACTATGGTGTGAAAAGTACAGAGGATGCGATAAGCAAACTGATACTCAGGAAATTTGCTCCGCTCAAAAATGAGGTGCGGGATACGATGATAGAATCCTTTGGCAGGGAGCACAGGACGTATTATTCCATTCTGACTGCTATTGCCCTCGGTAAAACCACAAAGAGCGAGATCAGCGATTTTGTTGATGTAAAAGCCACTTCGCTCTCCAGATACATGGACGATCTGATGAACACCATCGGTGTGGTGAAGCGGGAGGTACCTGTGACCGAACCAAAGCCATGGAGGTCCAAGAAAGGGCGGTACCTGTTGAACGACAACTTCAATACGTTCTGGTTCCGGTTCATATTCCGGAATATGAGTCACCACGAGATCGGGGATTTTGAGTACATCCGAGAGAAGATCCGGCAGGGTTTTGATTCGTTTGTCGGAAGGAACTTTGAGGGAATTTGCAGGGAATTTCTGGCAGATTTGAACAGGCAGAGACAACTACCGTTCCGATTTGATCGGATCGGGTCATGGTGGAACAGAAAAGGAGATGAGATCGATATCGTTGCGCTTAACAGCGAGACTGTCGAGATACTATTTGCAGAGTGCAAATGGAAAGCAGCAGCGGTTGATTCCGGCGTGTCAGAGGATCTGCGGCGGAAGGCTTTGCTTGTGGACTGGAGAAAAGGGGTGCGACGTGAGTATTTCGCGGTATTCTCGAAGAGCGGGTTCGATGAGTCGTGTCTGGAATACTGCGAGGAACACGGTGTACTGACGTTTGATGCGGATCAGATAGCAGGAACTGCGAAGGGATGAGTACATGATCGAAGGGTACTTGTGTAATAGGGTGGCAATTAATTTTTGCTGGAAATTAGTTGCAGGCTCGGTTGTTCAAATCAGCCCGTTGCGGGATTGAAACGAACAAGGTGCGGATATTCTTGAAGCAGTACCTCAACGTTAAAATCAGACCGTTACGGGATTGAAACGCTCGAAGCGTTTGTCGGCTGGCAAGATAGCGTCTATCGTTAAAATCAGACCGTTACGGGATTGAAACTGAGGAGTGAAATTGTACGTAATCATCGTCTACGATATCGGAATCGAACGCTTAAACAAGGTGAGAATCTTTTTGAAACAGTACCTGAACTGGGTGCAGAACAGCGTGCTCGAGGGAGAACTCACGAAAGCCGAGTACATGCTGGTGCTCTCCAGGCTGGAGGAGTTGATCGATCCGGATGAAGACTCTGTGTTCTGCTACCATGTGCGCGACCAGAAGTTCCTGGGCTTCGACGAGCTCGGGACCAGGAAAGCTGAGATCGACACGATCATCTGATTTTCGTGGATCCTTATAAACCGGTTACGCAATCGGCGATCCACGAAAGCCGGGGTGGCGCGTCCGGCAGATCGAAGGCTATTTGTACGATGGGCGACTAATTGATTTTTGCTGGGAATCGACAGCGAGCTCGCAATTGTGTGAGGATCTGATGCGGCGTCTGGGCGGCAGACATGCATGGATTCCTGGCGGCGGCGGGCTTGGTTCAAATCAGACCGTGGCGGGATTGAAATTGGATTATCACGCTGCCAGCCGTCGTCACCGCGTCACGTTCAAATC
>DTYY01000222.1 GCA_012961645.1 Methanosarcinales archaeon
AGATTGATGAACTGGAGACCGATGTTGAGCCAACATATCACGTACTCGCACTTCACAATGTATTCAGAGAAGACATAGCGTCCGGATCGTTAAAACAGGGTGAAGCGCTTGTAAATGCGCCAAGAGAGAAGGATGGTTACTTCAAGGCTCCAAGGATTGTGTAAGCGCAAATTCCGAAAGAAGCCTGACTTTTTCCTACGGTTTCATAGACTCAGAAGAGACGATTAGCAGAAACTGGAAACCATTAAAACCCATGGAGTCTCCAAATCATGAATGTGCAGTCTCCCCCGAGGAAAAGAGGAGTAGAATATGATGAAGAAGAATCCAGCTAATCTCAAATATACGCCTGCCAAAATCAGGAGAAAGAACAGAAAAATATACCGCCAGATCCTTGCGGAATCGAAAAACATAGATAAGGGAAATTTTAGTGCGATCGGGGTTGATGATATTGCACGTCTCTTTGAGCTGTATAACCTCTATTTCTTCGATGGATTTTTCAATAAGTACAAAGATAAGATCCTTTTTAATTTATCAGAAAGAATGACCCGGGCAGGTGGAAAAATCGCACGTCATAGAGGTAGCGTCGATACCTATAAGATCACCTTATCAACGGCATTGATCTTCCAGACGTTTGAGGATGTTACGCGGGAGGTGACCGTAAACGGCATCGTCTGCCGTGACCGGTTGGAAGCGACGATGCATATCCTTGAACATGAGATCATCCACCTGCTGGAACAGGTGCTCTTCGGTTCTACGAGCTGTTCCAAGCCCCGTTTCAAACGCCTGAGCCAGAACATCTTCGGTCATACCGCTGTCACCCACCAACTGGTGACTCAGGCAGAGCGCGCTCGCAAGCAATACAACCTGCAGGTGGGATCGTTTGTCTCGTTTGAATACGGTGGGGAGACGTATCGCGGAATCATATCCCGCATAACCAAACGTGCTACGGTTATGGTCAGAGATCTGGACGGAGGCTTCAGGGATTTAGATGGAAATCGGTACAGCAAATATTATATTCCTCTTGAGTATCTGAAGAACTTTACCCTCCCAGGCGATTCCTCGAAATGAACTGCCGCTCTCACCCCAGATACCCCTGATACGCCCCGCGATATCCCTCTGTCCCGCTCTCAAGCCTCAAAAACAACAATTGCAGAACACGCGCGCCCTTCTTAAGCCTAAACCCATGTTTATTGAACACGATGAGCAGGCACTCGCTTCTGCCCTCGTAACCCGCATCCCAGACCGCGGTCTCCACGCTCGCCCCGCACCGCAGGAGACTTGATCTTGGTCTTGCGATTGCGATCATGTCCTTCGGGATGTGAACGATCTCGCCCGAAACGATCTTGTAGCTGCCAGCTGGGAGATCGATCCAGCCATCGCCACCATCTTCGTCGAACGAAAGTTCGGTGCATTCGGCGAGCACCCGCTCACTGTTCTCGAATGCAATCGATCCCCTGCCCGCAAACTCAAAAACACGGTCAACGGTAAGCTCGCAGCCGTTCACCTGTATCTGGGTCTCCGGATCGATCATATCCTCAACGAGCGACGGGTCTGTGCGCATCAGTTCGGTGATCTCGTTTTTTGATAGAATCATGGCGATCACAACCCTAATCACGGTTCATCTCTTGGTTCCTCTCTCAGTTGTTCGCCGACCAGCGAGTCAGCGGTCGCAAGGAATATATCTGCCGCATCACCTGTTTTTGGAATCGCTGCTCCTGACGCGATGCTGTGTCCACCGCCTCTGCCACCTACGGTTTCTGCCGCCACCCTGAGCACCTCTGCGAGGTCAAGCCCGCGTGCGATCAGGCTCTTCGTGCCTCTCGCCGATATCTTGATCCGATCATCACTCTCATTTAACACGATGCACGGATTGTCCGGGTGCAGGAATCTGGTGACCGTGCTTGCGATGACGCCTGTGGCTTCGGCATCGTGGAGCTGTATGTATTTGATGTGGTCTCTGTGCATGATGCCGGGCAGAGCGAGCCCCATGTCCTTCACAAGGGTGCGCTGGTAATCGACCGACGCCTTAGCGGCATGGGGGACGCCTTTTTTATCGCGCAGACAGAGCGAGAGAGCAAGTCCTGTCTCGTTTAGCCGGGCACACGCATGAAGCGCCGAGACGAAGTCATCGGCGTTCGGGATCACCTCGTGGTGCAGCAGATAG
>DTYY01000223.1 GCA_012961645.1 Methanosarcinales archaeon
AAGAGACCAGTATGTAAAACTGGTGGGTGGTAGATTATTATTTGTGAGTTCCCTTGGGTGCGATGCCAGTTTTACTTGAACATGCGAGAAAACGCTTGGCAGAATTACATCTGTATTTCCCGGGTGATGGCGCTTTTACTCAAATGCTGCTAAAGAACAGAAAAGGGCTTAACTCTCCTCAACTTAAAATCCTGATAAACCCCATCCAACCGCACGCAATCATACATCACGCTTCACTCAAAACCTCACACATCACCAGCCCGGAATATGATCAGCGCCACGTCGCGGTCATCTTCGGTGCAATTTCCATGAACCGGGTGGTCTCCACAGACGATTATGCAAGAATCCGATAGGACGTGCTCGCAGATCTCTGCGATGTGCCGATCGATGCTCTCTGCTGCAAAAGTCAGATCGTCGAAGCTCCTGCCTTCGTGCGCATACCGATCGATCGCCCTGAAGTGCAGCACCATGAGGGTGGGATTGAGTTTCAGAAGATCGATTGCGTGCTCTTTGATTGCTGCGTCGTACGCAATTATGTCGCTGCTGTCGGGCACGCCTTCAGAGAGTTCGATCTTTGTCTTCATTGCTGCCGCGCCATCAGTCTCAATGACGACCGCTGCCTTAACTCCGCATTCCTCTGCACGCTCGAGCACCGATTTGATCGAGGAGGTGAGCACATCGGCAGTGGTGAAGACGCGATGGGTCTCTGGATAGCACCCTGAAAGGATTGAGGCGATCGCTGGAGTCGTATGGTCTGATACAGCCCCGCACCGGATGAGGGTGCCTTTCATAAATGGCATCGAGGGCTTCAGCCGCCGGTAGGTCGAGTAACCAAGACTGTCAACGATGATCAGCACCACCCGGCTACACCGCTGCATGAGACCTGTCAGTTCGGGTCTCACCACACCGTCTGCGCCCGGAAGCGGCACATCGATCAGTTCGGCGATCGCGGGCGCAATGTCAACGAGGCTGCATACACTCATTTGCGTGATAAAAAGAGCTCAATCCATGATACATTGACCATGTCGCCCCGTTTTCCCTCCATCTCATCCGTGCCGATCTCGATATTGGTCACCACAATGTCTTTCATGTACCGGTTTCGGGTAACCTCGACAGCGTCCACCGCACGCGAGATCGCATGCCCGCGTGCCTTTACCACCACATCGCCCGCGTCCTTGTTGAACTGTGCCATAATCGCCATGACGTAATCCATCACACCCTTCTTTCCAACGAAGACGACGGTGTCATCTGTTATGTCCGGCGGGATAACTGTGTCTACGTCGCTTGCTTCTGACGCCATACAAACAACCTCTCCGAAATCGCGCTTGTAAATTCAGTTTGATTCTATAGCATCAACTGGTATATAATGATGCCGTTTGGAAACGCTTATATCACATGATCAAGGAAGAATAGATCAATGGCTAAGAAAAAAAGTAGTGGCGGCGGGCTTATGTCCTCAGCCGGTCTGATGAGATACTATGATGCTGACGAGTCGGCGGTACGCTTCGACCCAAAGACTATAATCATCATCGGGGTCATCTTTGGCATACTTGCGATCATGCTCGGGTTTACTCATGGAACCTGGCCCTGAATTGCGTTTTTTCGTGTCACTATCCTGAAATGTGGTAATTTTCGGGGCTGTCCACACTGACGAAGAGTTGATTGATGCTTTCCAGACACTGGTCCGCGACTTTTTGTGTAATACGAGCATTGATGCAACTATTATACTGGATGTGCTAATTACAGTGAGTTTATCGCGATTCATTGCAATATGCCCACTACATTCGTAAATTTACGACCATTTGCGACTCAGATTCAAATCCGGCGCCGTATAAGTTGGCAGTCTCGCCGACAGCCCCCGGAAACTCTTTGTGGGAAAGCAATATATACATAGACGCTGAGACCTAATGGTCACGATCTACCAAAGTCAATTGTTAGTCAAGAGGTGAATGCATGAGAAGAACACTGGTATTGCTCTCAACGTTTATTATGCTGGTTTTAACCATCCCGATGGTTTTCTCCGAAGTGCAGTTTGACACACTCACACTGGAGGCAAAGGACGTCGATTGTGCAAAGTGTCACCCAGGGTCACCACACACCCTTCACGAAGAGGTGATGAAACAGAACCGGGTGACCTGTGAGGCGTGTCACGGAGAAGCGCTGGAGATTGCGATTCCGCAGTGTGAAAAATGCCATAGCGGCACGATCCATGATGTACACATCACAAAGGTGAAGACCGAGGATTGTTCGTACTGTCATGGTGACATCAACACACACCACAATGGAGAGATCCTTGACACGACGGTGTGCGCACACTGCCACCGTGATCTTGTGGATGTGCACAGCGGGTGCGAAGCCTGCCACAAGACAGTGCCAAACATTGTAAAGCCGGTCCAGCATGCTGGAGTAACCATTCTGTGCCAGGACTGCCACGCGTATGACGATCTGGTGCACCTTCATGGCGAAGAGACCGATACATCGATCTGCTACATGTGCCACAGGCCAGAAGGCAACACAGAGGAGAGGGAGCTGAAACCGGACGTGATACCACACCTGATCCATCTGCCGGATCTGGCGACCTGCGATGGCTGCCACATGCCAGAGGGTAAGGTGATCCTGCCTCCGTGCAGCAACTGCCATGATCTGACAGGACTGCACCTGATCACGGTGGTGCCGCCAACGCAGCGCGGACTGGACTGTTCGGTCTGTCATCCTGAAAGCAGTGCGACATTGGCTCCAAAACCGACGGCAACACCGGTGATGGCGACTCCAGGCGACACGGCAGCGGCTGTAACACCTGAATCGACAGAGGCGGAAGCGCCGCCGGAGGAAGGAGAAACAACCGGGAAAGAAGCCGTACCCGGATTTGAGGTGATGTTACTGGCAGTTGCAGGCATAGTAGCATACATGGTCAGGCGAATGAGATAAGACAACATCAAAATTCGCCTCTTCTGATTTTTTTTGCCGTAAACACTCTGATGCGGCATATAGACCGCTGCACATACCAGAGTTCAGCAGTTATTCTATTATTTCATACATATTAATGTGGGGGTTTAGCCGGAGGATGATGAAAAGTACCTCACCATCTGCCAAAGACCTCCTTTCGAAAACGTACCGCTCGCCCGGAGATCACCCGCTCCTCTTGCGTGCAGCCAGTTCGATCGCCCGGATGATGCTGCTCGTTGGATTGATCGTTGCGACAGGTATGCTCAATATCTTCTCGACGGTCGGGCTGACGATTGGTGCACATACGAGTGCTGACGCGCCATCGCGCTCGGCGCGGACAGCAGCAATGATCGCATCCTCTATCGTGTATGCTGCATACTCGCGGACGACCACAGACTCGCCATCGATCAACAACTGCTTCTCATTGATGCGGTCGAGCGTCGGGCGCGCTGCGATCACGGCGATGAAATTTCTTTCTGTGCCCTCGATCTTCCGTATGGTTGCTATGATCTGCCGCAGCGTCTTCACGTTCGGGTCGTGCGTTCCCGACAGTATCTTATACATCGTGCTATGCGGAATCGACGCGCATTCGCTGAATTTGAGCGTGGTCATGCCGAGTTTTTCCTTTATCGCTCTGGAAAGCACCTTTCTGAATTGCGCGTCCGATTCAAATACCGCAGTGATCACCTCATCTGCTACCATGTAATCTCATGGTGCATCCGGCGTTGATATATGTTGAGATTATAAATGTTGGTATGATGGCTGAATACAAACAATGCATCATCATCAGGCAGGATCTGAAACTCTCCCGCGGAAAACTCGCAGTACAGGTCGCCCACGCAGCGGTATCGGCAGCAGAACACGCAGATGCCGGTGCTCGCAGGGCATGGAAGGACGGCGGGCAGAAGAAGATCGTGCTTCAGGTAAAGGCGCTCTCTGAGATGTATGAACTGAAGATGGATGCAGAAGCGGCAGGACTGCCGACAGCGCTGATCACGGATGCCGGTCTGACAGAGGTGCCGCCTGGTACGGTCACCGCGCTCGGCATCGGACCTGCCATGTCAGAGCGGCTGGATGCGATTACAGGAGAACTGCAATTGGTATGATGCGAATATTTAGGGGGCTTGCAAGTGGATATACAGGTTAGCGTTACACCAGCATCGGTGGGAGGTCCTCACATTTTATAGCAAGATCATTTAACGAACGCTTATGTAATCGGCGCCTGAAAGCAAAGATAAGTGGAACTTACTTGGGGTATCAGGTTGATACATCATGCGGAAGCTGGTGAATGATGGGTCGGGCAGGTCAGTCCGCCATGCGGCATCACCATAACCTGCGAAAATCCCTCTCGCCCCGAGATTGCGGTATCAAGAGCACTCTGCACATCAACTGCCGGCGTAAAATATGCTTTCTTTGCAAGATCGTCAGGGATGGCAGAGACGAGATATAGATCGACACGCTCGGCAAGCAGCGATGTCAGAACGGCTTTGTGACCACCGAGCTCAAAACCACTCTTCAGCCGGTGCAGGAGTTCCCCGCGCGGGATGTCGAGCCATCGTTCATACACATCGTTACCAAGACCTTCCAGGCATTCGGCGACAAGAATGATCGCTCCTCCATCTTTCACGATGTTTTTTGCATTTTCGAGAGATTTCTGTGACTGATACAGATTTATGTCCTTCGGCATCCCGCCCGGGGATGTGATCACGATGTCAGCAGGATCTGCCCGGATCCGATACATCTGATCTGCATAAAACACCCCTGCGCGGTGTGCTTCCACGGGATCGCCCGAAACGACCGCAACGATCTCATTTTTGCTGTTTAATACGGCATTCAATATGAACTTTGAGAGACCAATCGTCCCCTCCTCGATATCCTGGCGCACAGGGCTGTTGATCCTGCCTGATACGGCGTCAGGGTGGACCATTAGTGCATGATTCTTCCGTATGCTTGCAAGCGACGATACTCCTGGCAGAAGCGATTTCAGACCGCCAGAATATCCTGCATAATAATGGAATTCGATGCTGCCAGTACATATCACGATGTCCGCATCGAGAACTGGCGCAAATATCTCAATCGGCGTTCCCCGGCTCGTAATCCCGACATGCCGGCAGCGATCAGGATCGTGATCGATGCAGGATATGCGATCGTAGATTTCGTTGCCGAGCAGTCTTCTCTGCTCATCTTCTGTCTGTTTTCTGTGCGATCCGGTGGCAAATACGATTTCAATATCAGAATCCCGGATTCCTATCTCATTCAGGTGAGATATGAGTGGTGGCAGCAGTTTATCTGTCGGGGTGATCCTTGTGATGTCATTTGCGATGATTGCAACAGAATCGCCAGGGCGTGCGATATCTGGCAAGCTGCTCCCGATCGGGTGCTCAAGCGCCTCCTTGACTGCCGACTTGCAATCCTTGACCGCCGGGAGTTCGTTTGGTTCGAGGACGCCTGCAAGGTTTCTGTCCGGGACGTCAACAGAGACGCTGCCATGCCCATAAGGCAGTTGAATCTTCATCGAGGTTGTTGGTGCTTTCAGGGAATTTAAGAGTTCTGGTTTCACAGGGGTGCTCCTTAGCTTGTCCGCGCAAATGACCTTTCTGAGGTGAAACGGCGCACCAAAAGGTATAAAAGTGGTTGCATCAGTTACACTCTTATGATACCAGATATCCGGGATACCTGCGGCTGTGGTTTAGTGGTATGACATGAGCTTCCCAAGCTTATAACCCGGGTTCGAATCCCGGCAGCCGCATGCAACATAGAGGTGATTTGTATGAAGGTAACAAGAATAACAACATTGTCGATCGTGCTTACAGCACTGGCGCTGTCCCAGTTTGCATCTGCGACATTATACGAGGAATATGACAGTTCGATCAAGCCAGACGGTTCATTCAGTCCGGATGGCACTAAGATTGTTTTTGCAGGTTTTGATGGCGAGGGGAAGGATAAATTATTCATCTCAAAAGCAGACGGAGCTGAAGCGAGGTTGCTGATGCCAGATACGCCAAAGAAGGAGTTTACTCCTGACTGGAGCCCTGATGGAGATAAAATCTTCTTTATATCATTCAATGCCCAGGGAAATGGAAAGATCTACGTGGTAAATGCCGACGGGACCGATAAAAAGGAACTGATGCCTGAAGACCAGAAGAAACAGTGGTGTCCTGATGTCAGCCCTGACGGGACTAAGATCGCCTACGTATCACGGCAGCCTGGCAGCAAGGAGAAACTCTATATCGCAAACATCGATGGGACCGGTGCAAAAGAACTGATGCCAGACGATCCGGATAAGCAATTCTCACCTGATTTTAGCCCCGACGGGACAAAAATTATTTACCACTCCTTCAATGTCGAAAGTCAGCTTGACAAGATCTTTATTGTGAACGTGGATGGCACAGGCAAGAAAGAACTGATGCCGGGCAGCGATGAGAAGCAGTTTACCCCGTGTTTCAGCCCTGATGGGACGAAGATCGCTTATGTTTCGTTCAATGAGGATAAGCTTGAGCGGGTGCACATCGTGAATATGGACGGAACCGGCAAGCAAAGACTCACCACCGCAACAGAGGGCAGGGAGTATGATCCGCACTGGAGCCCTGATGGGACGAAGATTGTGTACAACGGAAACGTCGTGGTGCCGGTGCCATCAGCCGGTGGAACGGGATCGACACCTGCCGGGTCATCAGAAACAGATGCCGACACAGATACAGGTGCGGACGATGAAAGCAAGTCCACTCCCGGGTTCGGCTGGATGGTGAGCGCGGGCATGGTAATGCTCTTATATCTGCTTGCGAGGCGCGCAGCGTAAAGTTATCAACCCTTTCGGATATGGATGTACGAATCTCACGAATAACACAAATCGCAAAGATGGATCGCCGGAGGCGGGAGCTTCCTGTATTTTTTCAGCACTTACAGACGTTCCCAACTTCTGAAATGTTTTTCCCCGTGTGAGCTTCATGTCTGTATTCTCTGTAGTTTCTAAGCCCTTGTGCGCCAAACTTCTGCCAGCTAAGAGTTGTCAACATCAAAAAGATGTCCCACCCCATGTACAATTACATTTAAGTACCAAAAGGCGTTAATTAATATATAACTACTAACCGGAGGGCTAAATCATGAAATCTATAGTCGAAGATGCAATATCTCGGGCGGAGATGCAAGCAGAATCGCCGATATACTTGCAGGATCAGTCTATCGAGACCGATCAGGAACTTGAACGGATTCTGTCAGAACTCAGGACCAACATCTCGGTCGTGGGATGCGGTGGCGGCGGCTCGAACACCATCCAGCGGATGGTGGAGGAGGGCATCACCGGCGCTGATATGTGCGCCGTGAACACCGATGCCCAGCACCTGCTGTACATCACTGCAGGTCACAAGGTGCTGATCGGGCGCAAAACCACGAAAGGATTGGGCGCGGGCAGCATGCCACAGATCGGGGAAGCATCTGCCGAAGAAAGTCTGGACGAGATCCAGAAGGTTGTGGATGGCACCGATATGGTGTTCATCACCTGCGGGCTTGGTGGCGGCACAGGCACTGGAGCAGCCCCAGTCGTTGCGAAAGCCGCGCAGGATGCTGGCGCACTGACGATCTCGATCGCAACGCTCCCGTTCACGGCAGAGGGTTCGATCAGACGAAGCAATGCCGAAGCAGGACTCAAGCGGCTGATGGAGGCTTCTGATACCGTAATCGTCGTTCCGAACGACCGGCTGATGGAAGTGGTGC
>DTYY01000224.1 GCA_012961645.1 Methanosarcinales archaeon
AAGGAAAGCAAACAACCCTATCCCTAACAAAGTCGGCATCCCCCCACTCCATCAAACAAGGACAGACCTCAACGATAACCCTATCTGTAGAAAACACCGGCACAACCGAGATAACCGACATCGATGTATCAGACACGATTCCCCCAGACCTAACCTTCGTCAGCGGCGAAACCTCGAAGGCGTACACATCCCTGAGACCAAAGGACTCGCGGGAGTTCCAATACAGCATACAACTAAACGAAGCTGGAACATTCAATCTGGACCCAGCCACGGCAACTTACGCAGACGAGGACGGAAATTACCACACAGTCGAATCAAAGACTGCCGCTATCACCGTGATCCCATCCACGGATCAACCAACACCCCACACCACAAAGAATCCATCCACCGAGATCTCGACCGCAAGCGTGCATCTCCACGGCGAGAAGACAGACGTGGTCATGGGCGAGGACGTGCTCCTGAAGCTCTCCGCGGTAAACATCATCGGGAATCCTACGATGCATGTGCAGGTCATAATTATCCCGCCATCCGGCTGGAGCGTGGCGTCATCTGAATTCGCAAAGTCCGGAGCCGGGCAGTACACGACCACCTATGATATCGAACCGGGTGTGGGCAGGGACATCGAGGTGAGGATCGTGCCCAACCAGATCGGGGACGATTTCCAGGTGCAGGGCAGGATCATCTACTACTTCGGGGAGGATCCGGGGGCAAGAGAAGATTATACACTCACCCTGCCGATCAAGGTGCGGGCAGAGCCGGGTGTGGAGCAGACGGCAGGCACAGAATCAAAAGGATCGAGTACGCCCGGTTTCGCGGCGGTGGCTGCAATCGTCGGATTATTAACGGTATATTTACGGAGGAAAAGAGCATGAGAAACATAGAATTCCACAACAGGGAAAATGAGATAAAAGAGATACGGGCGATATTGGACAGCCGACCAACTCTGATCACCTTTATCTACGGACCGATAAATAGCGGGAAGACAGAACTCATCAACAATTTGATGAAAAGCCTTCCAGAGACTCAGAAAGTATTTTACATAAATCTGAGGGGCAGATTCATCAGTAACTACGATGAATTTATAAAAGTTCTCTTTGATGTTGAGCACGAGGAAAGATATGGACGGATAAGGGAGTTTCTGAAACCAATAGTGAATGTTCTGCCTGATAGTTACTCCGGAATTCCAATACCGAAGGACATGTTTCTAAAGTTATTCAAGGAAAAGGATGTAGAGGATGCTTTTGTTTACATAGAGACTGTTCTCAGGGCTTTTTGCGAAAGTGGTCGTGCACCGCCGGTACTAGTGATTGACGAGTTGCAGGTGATAGGAGACCTGAAAGTGGATGGTTTGCTAATATACAAATTGTTCAATTTTTTTATCCGATTGACAAAGGAGCTGCACTTAGCGCATGTCTTCGCGGCAACATCCGACTCCCTGGCAATCGTTGACGTCTACAGTGAGGCGATGCTCGATGGGAGGTGTAGGTATCTGCTGGTGGATGACTTTGATTACGAGACTACCGCCGCGTTTCTTGGAAAGTATGGTTTTACTGATGATGAGAAGAGTGTGGCATGGGAATACTGCGGCGGAAAGCCTGGGTGTCTGGTGGAGTTGATCTGCTCTGATGAAAAGGATAGAGCTGCAAAGAAGATGCTTACTACGAAAGTGAGCCAGTTAAAGGATTTGCTTGACTATCTGAATTACACCAAGCCGAGAATAACTATTGGAGAGGACACATACATGGTTGAGAAGGAAGATGTTGTTAGTATTCTTAAAAGGTTTATAGATGCTGAATGCATCGATGATGAGGGATTGAACAGACCTGCAAAACATTTCTTGATCAAGGATAATATATTGTTCCTTGATCCTGATATAGGAATCATCAAACCGCAGTCGAGGCTGAATCTGCTTGCGGTGCGAAAGGTGATTGCAAATGTGTGAAATGAGAATAGCTGTTCTGGCATCGGCTCTTGCCGTTCTGCTGTTGCTTGCGGCACTGCCGGCATCGGCATCTGCGGGACTTGTGGGCCGGCAGTATCAGCAGGAGATAACGATTCATGAGAACTCTGGCGAGACGCTCCGTGATTATCAGGTCCTGGTGGAGCTGGATGGTAGTGGTTTTCCGGGAGAAGCACAGCCGGATGGCGATGATATCAGATTCACGGATGCGGACGGGCGTGAATTGGGATACTGGACCTGCGAGTTCGATGCGGGATCTGGACGCGCTAAGTTATTGGTGAAGGCGCCTCTGATTCCTGCCAATGGTGATGCGAAGCCTCTTATGACGAAAAGAGAATTTGGCAGGAGGGAAGGAATATGAGAACCATAGAATTTCACAACCGTGAAAATGAGATGAAAGAGATACGGGCTATACTGGACAGCCGACCAACCTTGATCACTTTCATCTACGGACCGATAAACAGCGGAAAAACTGAATTGATCGGTCACATGACATCCGAAATGCCAGACGAATACGTTGTCTTTTATATAAACCTCAGGACCAAATTTTTAGCGAGTTATGATGAGTTCATTGAGTCGCTCTTTGAGATGGAGATGGAGTCCGAGGAGACAAAGAAAAAGAGAAAGGAGACGCTAGCAGAACTGGTCTCGTCTGTCACGAAGGTTGCTGGCATACCGATAACGAGGGAGTTTCTGGATTACGTTTTCAAGGACAAGAAGCCGAAGAATGCCTTTTCATACATAATAAAACTTTTTGAGGAGGTGAAGGCTTCAGGGAAACAACCAGTTTTGATTCTGGATGAACTACAAAAGATCGGGGATGTGAATGTGAATGGTCCGCTCATCTACGAACTCTTCAACTTCTTCATAGACCTGACGAAGGAAAAGCATCTGGCACATGTGTTTGTGGCGACTTCAGATTCACTCTTCATCGAGCAGATCTACAATGAGGCGATGCTGCAGGGCAGATGCAGATATCTGCTGGTGGATGATTTCGATGAGGCTACGACCGCTGCGTTTCTGGGTGGGTATGGCTTTAC
>DTYY01000225.1 GCA_012961645.1 Methanosarcinales archaeon
GGATTTTATCATCAAAATGTATCTTCGATGGGATCTCTTAATAATATCCACCCACATGAAACAGCGAAGAGACTTTAATAGTGTATATATTCTATTCGGAAGTAAGGGTATTCGGAACTACTGAAGAAACAGAAACCCCGGGTGATGATATGCTCGTGATGCTCAGCGAACTGATCGACAGACTGGTATCGAACTACGATATCAAGTTAAAATACATCGAAGCCGACGCTACCGACCCTTCGTCATACATCTATGTCTTTACAGCCTCCAGACACGCTGATCTGTACATCAAGACCAGGAGCGACCAAAAAGACCTCGCCAGATTGTTAGCAAAGCATGAAATCGCGCATCTGACATACATCAACGATCTGATCGCCGGATATCGTGAGATCACCGAGACAGAGAAGCTGAGCGATGCAGACATCTTCAGCGGGCAGTATCTGGACGGTGATATCGTGCATTTTGCAACGAACATCATCTCTGATTATGCGATCAACTGCGGCATCGATACCAGTGCATACATGCCGATGGACATCGCATTGCTCGAGTCACTTGCAGCATCGAGGAGTGAGGATGCACACACCATCTCGATGCTCATCCTGATGTCGCGGCATCCGCACACTTTCCCTGCGCGGATGTTCCGCCGCCCTGACCCGGTTCTCGATTCAGAGGTCATGAGTAGTATGATAAACGATATCATCCAGCTATCCGGGTCCGATCGGTTCAAAAACCTCAGAGATCTCGTGGCAGCCGGCTCAACACATCTCATAGAGCGGCGGTTCAAGGGTTTTGTCGAGTCGGTGTCTGCACTTGCTGGCGAATTGAACTCGGTCTGGCGATCCGACAACGCGCCATGGCGGATGATGAAACGGAATACGGATGTGCTTCATGAGCGCACCCCACAGTACATCAAGCAGGAGAAATTCTGCGAATTTGCACCAGAGACCCTTGCTCAGAAGATCGATGGTAAAAGCATTGGCGCCGGCGTGTCTGCGCCTGTTTACGGGGAATCAGAGCACATCAGGCTGGCACAGCGCCTGAAACTGCCGGTGCTGCTGGAACGCGGTCTTGGAATCGAGAGACCCCGCCTCGTAACAAGATACAGGGGGGTAAGCACGTCGCTTACCGATAAAAAACGTCTCATCCTCTTCGAGTCGAGCAATATGTGGCTCGAAAGGGAACTGGAAAAAAAGAAACAGGTTTGGGTACTGGTTGACCTCTCCTCAAGCATGGCTGAATCGATCAAGTCCGCAAAGGTGCTGACCGACACGATCCACAAATATTTCAAATCGAAGGTAAAATTGATCGCTTTCAATGCGACCGCATGTCAGATCGATGTCGCTGCAATGCGATGCGCCGAAGCAGGCGGCGGCACCGATGTGAGTTCAGTGATACCGTATCTGAAGATCGATCAGGATGACCCGATCGCGCTGATCAGCGATTTCAAGTTCTTGATGTCGCATTTTTATGAGTTTCTTGGATTTATCGAGCGGTATCATCCAAAGGTGATGTTTATGCCGACTGATCAAAGCGGGACGGCGCGTCTTTATTCGTTGATGGCTGCGTGGAAAGGAAATCTGCGGTATTTGGTGGTGTGACTGCTTTTGGCATCCACCTGGCAAGTATTCTTCGGTAATCTCCTGATTAGTAGTTGATACCACCTTGAACATCAATAATCCCTTCCATGTCCATACATGATCTGCTACACACTTCAGCGAACGAGTATCTTTCCATTGAGATCTAAAAGTTCATAGACTTTGGGAGACTCTTCGTGTTCAGACGTGGTTTGATATCCTCTGCTTTATGGAGGTTCTCCCGTGCATTAGAAGTGATAGAGCAAAGATTATAGAACCCGCTGCCAGATTA
>DTYY01000226.1 GCA_012961645.1 Methanosarcinales archaeon
ATAATATTACAGGAGACTTCGATGCTGCCAATTATTCTGACGTATCCAGGGTCTGCTGGGGCTGCCACAACAATTATTCTGAGCAACTGAACGATCCAAGACATTACAGGATCAAGCCCGACTGCGAGGATTGCCACGACAGCGCGACTCCGCAGAACGCGGGTTACATCACTCCACCACAGGTAACAGAGCACCAGCCGAACGGAACTGACATAAAGACGAACAGAACGATTGCAAACTGCACCATCTGCCACAACAAGTCCCTAGTCCCGGGGATGCCGCCTGACGAGAATGTGGTTGAGAGAAACCCTAGAAACTATGTCTCCCACTATGGTAGAAAGCGTTCTGATATGGTCGAGGGCGCTGTCACAAACTGCTCGTACTGCCACTGCAATGAGACAGGCATGTTCAGTGACACGTTCGATGATGCGAATAACACAAACATCACGCACGGCGTCGGCTACAGCGCAAACTGCACAGACTGCCACGGCTCAGGCAGGATACATGACGCGGCTTTAAGCGCCCCAACGATGACTCCAGGCGATAACTCGTTCTGCATGAACACCGCCTGCCACGGCAACGATCAAAAACCGTGGTTCATCGACAACACAGTCTTCCTGAACGGCATTCACAAGATCCTGAACTGCACCGACTGCCATGCGCCCCTTCCGGTCGATGCTGCCGGAAGCGTGGGTGCGGGCGGCACATATAACCGCTCATTCACCGTACCTTCCAGTGTGAAACGGCTGAACGCGACACTGAACTGGGCAAAGGGCAGCCTCGACCTGAAACTGGATGCAAACGGAACCTGGATCGATCCATCCACAGCAGCAGCCGATCCGGACATCGATTACAACGAGAACGGAACTACCATACGCTATTCGATCGAAAATCCTGCCATCGGAAGCTGGGTAGCCTGTATCTCAAACGTAAGCGATAGGGCGAGCTTCAATCTCAGAATCGAATTCATCCAGAAGCATCCGAAGAGCGGTGAGTGTTTTGCAAACCCGTGCACATCCTGCCACGTAACAGACATATCATACAGTGCGCCGCCGGTTGCCGAGCATATCACGAACGGAACAGCCACCAGTGCCGGTGTTTGGACGAATGCCAGCTGTGCAGCCTGCCACAGGAACGATATCGTCCTTCCGCATAGTCTCGGCGGAGCAGGCGTCAATACGAGTAATGATTATGCGATGACCGCGCATTATGGTGCGTATCTGCGATTTGACACAGCAGAGTGCACCTCCTGCCACGAAGATGAGGATATCGGGACAACATGGGGAAGTGCCCACGATCCAAGGAACTTTACGAGACACGAGAACGTGAAAAGGGTGCAACGCACTGGCGAGGTCTGGAAACTGAAGAACGGGTACGAAATCAGAGTCGGTCCGGTCGGTTCGACGGGAAGATGTGTCTGGATCAATCTAACGCGCAATGGGCAGATCATAAAGCAGGAACTCGTAAAAGAAGGTGATAACTTCGATTACGAGGTCAGAAAGCTTGCAAAGAGCGGAAACACCACGATTTGCAACCTGGTGGTCAGTGACATCTTTGCCGCCGGTCTTCGGGGCATTGTCACCTTTGATGGCACGGTTCTTGCATCCAGAATCCACATCGAGACCGAGGACACAGACTGCTACGCGTGTCATATCGCTGGATACAGGTACGGGGTGGAGGATGGTGATGATTATCTTGTGCTGCGAAACGATGGCGAGGATGTGACGATCGGCAGGCTCCCGGTCAACTTCACGGAAAGGGAGCACAGGATATTAGGGGTCGGATACCAGTGGGATCTCGGTTATGGTTATCTGCTCACGGTCACGGAAGTTGATCTCAGGGGCAAAAAAGCACGTCTCGAGCTCAGACAGAACGATACCGTGCTCCAGAGTGAGGTTGTGGAAGAAGGTGGGGTGTTTATGTACAATACCACGATACGCGACCGCAAAGGAAATATGATCGATGATGTGACTGTGTTTCAGGTGCGGGTTGGAAGGGTGTTTCGGGGATGATATAGAAACAGATGTTTACCAGTCCCAGCCCGATGAACTGTTGAATAACGTCTGATTCGTACCGAGATCGTCTGATGTGTTCCATGTCACATTGTAACCGCTCTTGTCGCAGGTCACATGGTAGCTGACATACTGGTTGCGCGTCCACGAGATATTCACGCCGACGCGGGAATGGCAGCCAAGACATGCTTCGTTTGAATCGGATAACTGAGTTTCTTCGTTCTTCATGGCGAGGAAGAACGCACGATGACCTTCCTGTGGGTGGGAGAGTTCTTCATCAACATGGCTGATGAAAACATTTGTTGCCATATCGTTGACGAAAGCCTCATCACCGCTCTTCTCTGAGAGATATCTGTGGCATTTAATGCATTGATCATGGTCCCAGTCGTACTTTCTTGCTAAAGTGTGCATCGCATTTCTTCCATCAATGTCGAAATGACATGATGCAGCACAATAAGTACCACTAGAGTACAACTCCTGATGGCACGCTAGGCACGAGACTGTAGTAGCAGCATGGACAGGGGTGTGTCCCCCAACCTGTCCAGTTTTAAAATAATGGCTTACATTCATCGATACATTGTGACACTCGGTGCACTCAAAGAGTTTATCAGCGGTTCTATGTGGGCTGTGGACCCCATACGTACCGCTTCTCATCTCCTCATACTCAATCCAGTGACACTTCTCGCATGGGATTCCCTGATCCTTCGGATCATACCAAGAATGCTGTCCTGCAAACATCGAGATCGTTGCTGGCAGCGCAAACAAGCCAATCGCAACGACCGCTATCGAGAGGAAGAACAATCGGGTTTCCATAGGCTCTCCATACAACGCGCCCGTTCTGCACATATTCTTCAAACATTCTCCTTAAACCTTTTGGTCATATCAGTATCTCCGAAAGAAATCAGTCACATATTTGTTACGGCTACCTAACTATCGCAAACCACTCAACTACACAAACCCGTTCTGAAATCAGTTAGCGACACTCCGAAATTCAATATTACACCTTACGTAACTACTCACCCACACAGCCGACTGATGGAATAAACAGATCCCCTCTAAGCGCATCCGGCAGTCACATCGAGGACATGACACCCGTTCTTCCGTGCTGTAAATATGTACCCCCGGATACCACAGAATATATCGGCCCCCTCAGCGGTTCGGGAGGTGCCTGATATCTTCTGCCTCAATTTCATCATGCGTACGTCCCGTTCAGC
>DTYY01000227.1 GCA_012961645.1 Methanosarcinales archaeon
CGATGAAGCGCATGATGCAAAACGGCTGTTTGAGGATCTTGAGGGCGTGGATATCCTGCGTCCGGCTGCAATCGCTGTTGCTGCTCTGTGCCGGGCAGTCGATAACAATTCGGTCGATCCGGATGACACAATTCTGCTCAATATCACAGGAGGCGGATTATCCCGTCTGAAAGAGGACTATTCGCCCAACCATCTGAGCGCCGATCTTGTTGTAGGGGCGGACGCTCAGTCGGACGGGATCTTGGATGAAATTATGGAGGTATTATGACTGATATTTCAGATATCACGATTTTAGGTGGAGTTGATAAGGATTGCAACCCAGAATACATCGATAAGGTACACATACGATCAGGAGAGATCGTTGGCATCGTGGGTCCAACAGGTTCGGGCAAAAGCACGCTCATCTCAGATATCGAACAGCTCGCAAGGCGGGATACACCTTCGAAGCGAAAAATACTGATCAATGGGGAAGAACCGGACCAGGGACTGCGATTGGATACGAAAAAGAAGAGAATCGCCCAGTTGTCGCAGAATATGCGTTTCCTTGCCGATATGACCGTCATCGATTTCCTGCGGATGCATGCAAAGAGCAGGGGCAAAAACTCTGATACGCCCGAGCAGACGATCAAAACCGCGAACCGCCTGACAGGCGAGCCCATCTCAGCAGATAGCCAGCTGACCATCCTGAGCGGTGGGCAGTCCAGAGCATTGATGGTCGCAGACATCGCGATCATCAGTGATTCGCCTGTGGTGCTGATCGATGAGATCGAGAACGCTGGAATCAAGAAAAAAGCGGCTCTGGAGCTTTTATCTGGCAAAGGAAAAATTGTTCTGGTCGTGACCCACGATCCTGTGCTTGCATTGATGACAGAGCGGCGCATCGTCACTAAGAACGGTGGAATCTCCGAGATCATCGAGACCACCGATGCCGAGCGGCAGATGTGCATCCGGCTCTCACAGATGGATGATTACCTGATGGAACTGCGCGAGGCGATCAGGTGCGGTAGGTCAGTGGGGCGTGTCCAGCCATTAGCGGGCATGGATCAGTCCTTACGGCTGTGACCACATAATTCAGCCATTCTACAGACCCTTTCCATGAGTTTTACCCCCGCACCCTCTTCATACATCTCTTCTATCCGGCTTTCTCTGATCAACTCGTTTATGCTTTCGAGTTTTTCGTTAAAGATAGCTTTTGCATCATAGCCGTGATCTTTCATGAGTGCATAAACAATATAATATTGAGCATGTAGATTCTTGTCAAGACTTTGATATACTTCGCCCAAAAGTTTTTCCAGGACAGAATCTACACTCTTCTCGTAAAAATCGTTCTCTACCATTATATCTGCATCCAGATATGTAACGTTTATGATTGCTTCCTCTTCCGGCCGTTTAAAAACGAATTTTTCGATGATATCTGCGGTATTTGCGCCTTTGTACCATTTTTCCTGCTGTGCTCTCGAAATTGCAGCGCAGAGCCGCCATATCCATGGTGCATCTACAAAGATGCGGTAATCGTAGTACAATTTATTCATCACCGGATCATCCAGTGCCAGAATACCATCAACGATGACGATGGTGTTCTTAACAGGCTTCAATTTCACTCCTGCTTCTCCAGACCATTCGGTCAGACGATTAATCCTTCGGAATAACTCGGTATTATTTTCAGACAGCCGATGACCGAGCATGGCAGATTTCTCATCCAGAAATCGTCCGAGTCTCGTGTATCTGACACGAGAGACCTGATCAAATACAGGATGATATATCGTATCTCCCACGTTTATAGCCACCAGATCGCCCCATAATCGTTTGAGAGAGTACTTTGCCCGGATTCCACCACGTTTACGTTTCTCTTTTTGTATCAGGTAATCATCCATCGTTATTATTTTCACTTTCACCCCCTCCAACCGTTTATCGCTTCTGCCGAGTTCCTCCAGGCGGTTCTTCAGCGTTTTTATAAAATGGGATTTTCCGCCACCCGAAGCGCCAGCTGCGCCAATGATGGTCTGAACAGATAGTTTTTGTTCTGTGTAAAATATTTCGGCTATTTCGGATGGAACAGCATCTTCTGCCTCGTCTATCATCATTTTTACTTCTGGTTCCATCCTCATCTTCATCTGCTTGTCCTGCAGCGCACAGAGAGCCGCGCCAACCGCACCCTGCCAGTTTTCAGGTGCCCGCTCATACCGGATTATCTCTTCTTTCGCTTCAGCCTCATTTGTTCTGCGCAATATCTCTATCCTGAGCCCGGGGAATTTAGTATCGATCCCTTCTGCAAAACCCTTGACAATCTCATCTCTCTGCTTACGTTGATGAACCATACCGCCACTCAGCACTACCCAGAATCCTGAAACACCCATCAAACGTGCCAGTTCTCCAAATAAAATCGAAAGATTCCTCCCGTACTCTCTAAACACCCTTGCTGCGATCGTTGATGCTGCTCCACCGCCCCCACCATGCTTCAGGAGAGTGCCGACATCCTCTGCAAGCAGATCATGCCTCCCTTCTCCGCCTCCATTCTCTGATCCTGCCCTGCCTGCAAACTCGGACGGGAGTTCGATGCCACCCTTTGACATCAGATGCAAGAACCTGGTTGCTACCCACTCTGATGAGAGTTCGAGACAGCCTTTCATGCCGCAGTTGCAGACGGGTGCATCAGCTGCGAAGTTTACCCTGAAATGGGTCTCCGTCGGAGCTCCGACCCATGACAATGACTGCCCTTCCACAAGAATGGCAAATCCAATACCTTTTCGCAAAACAAGACTTACTGTTGGCTGATTTGTAGCGATATCTCCAGCCCAGACGATTCTGTGATACGCAGCCTCTACGTTGGCGTCGTTGATGAAACTGATCTTCGGATACTTCTTTTGCAGTGCTTCCAGTTCCTCTCTGGTCACTTCGGCTGACTCTGGTATTCGCACGATGTTTCCCCATGGATCAACAGGTCCGGGAACTCCGATGTAGATGTTCTCCTCCTCGATGTGATCGGCATCAATTTCTCTGGCTGCCTTGGCAATACACTCCTCAAGCACCACACTCAGCGATTTCTCTTGATCGATCATGATCTGCTTATGGTATACGATGTCGCCACTCTCGAGAGAAACCGTTTTAATATCGGTTCCGGTGACCACCAGCCCTATCGCCTTGCCATGATCATACCTTCCTGCTCTGACCTGCCCGACCCGTATCTTGCCCTGCTCGATTCTCCCTGTCTGCCACTCGATCGGTCTGCCGAAGTTCGCATCACGGAGCGTGATAAAAAATTCCATCTCAAAATACTTCCTCACATCCGTGAGAAACATGTCCGGATCAACTCCGTCACCGGTCTCTATCCCGACCCGCCGCATTCCAAGAATCTCGCCTCTGATATTCAGGCAGACCGCCACATACTCAATCAGTCTGTTATACCGCTCTGTACCCGGCTCGAAAGTTTGGCGAGGGAGCTTCATAACCTCTTTTGCCACTTTTCCGTTACCCTCTTCAACCCAGAGGGTCAGATCCACGGACTGCGTCCCGCGTGCTATCTTTTTCAGCTCTTCTCTGAACACGACATGCCTGCTCTGCAGATCGTCCCCTATCTGCGCCAGCAAACCGTCTATCTTCCGAACCACGTCCACACCAGACTGACTGGGGACCATCAATATATGATGTGCAAATTTGTTTATACTAAAGTTTTGGGCATGTGTTGCTGTGTTGAACACCCCCCACGATACTTCGAGCACTCACCTATCAGGATGTTGCATCATTCAACACAGCATCCAAACCACAACATTTAAAAGTGATCAATCCGTATATCGCATGTTGCCGCGGA
>DTYY01000228.1 GCA_012961645.1 Methanosarcinales archaeon
ATAGCAGAGGAGGTGATGAATGGAAAAGCTACCAATCAGACGACAGACACTGAACGATTGTATCAACGATACACGCATCGGGAAACGGGAGTTCTTCCCGTATCTCTATATTTATGGTATGAATGACGTAACAACGAAAGGAGTATAAGTATGAAATTAGGAAGAATATATCTAATAAGTATAATTATTGTACTATGTGCGATAATTGCAACAATACAGGCGGCTTCTGCCGCCCCGGTGATGAGTGTTGAGCCATCAGATCTGAGCGTCGCACAGGGAGACACGTTCACCGTGAACATAACGGTAGATCCAGATGGTGATGAGGTTATGGGTGCACAATATGATCTGTATTTCGACAATACGCTGTTACATGCAACAGACCAGACCAGTGAGGCATTCCTGAGCCAGGATGGTGTGAGCACGAACGTGTATGCAAACAAGATCAACAACACACTCGGCAAGATCGAATACAGTGAGACAAGAATTACTGTTGATTATGGGGTGACATCTCCGGGCGTACTGGCAACCATCACGTTTAAAGTTAGATGCTCGGGTGTCAGTGAGCTTAGTCTCGGCAAGGTCAAAATGAGCTATCCGGATGCTACTTACATCTCGGGGATTAGCGTTAACAACGCAACGGTTACGATTGCACAATCACAACCATCCACCCCATTCCTGATCAGTGGATACGTTTTCCATGAAGACGGAAGCGGATGCAACGATCCTACCGTCAACATAGCCAACCTGAACACGAGCATGGAATGGACTGCTGAAAAGGATGCGAGTTCGAACTACTACCAGCTCTCGCTCTCAAGCTGTGCTGACGTGATAGCAGGCGATGTTCTGCATTTCGATGCCACAAGTTCGGATGGAAGTCAGTCAAGCACCACAGAGCACACCGTTACTCAGGATGAAGTGGGCGATGGTGGGATTTCTAACCTCAATATCACGCTTTCGAGTTCAGCAACACCAACACCAACGCTTGTTGAATACACCATAAGCAACAGGACGATCACACCCCCGCAAACAACTGACATCGATGTTAGATTCTCTGAAGAAGTGGAATGGAGGATCGCTATCGAAAATGGTGGCGTGGTCCAAGAATGGACCCAAACAAGTACGAATCCGAACAAGAGGACATGGGATGGAACATACGAGGAAAACGACACGATCGTGCCAGATGGTGCATACATCGTAAACATCACATGGACGAGTACAACGACAGACCTTGGCGGTCAGAACAAGGCAGAGACGATAACTGTATCAACATCTCCAGACACCACATCACCTGTCATCACCAATGTCGCAAACAGCACGCCAACAGACAGTTTAGTAACCATCACATGGGATACTGATGAGAACAGTGATGGTCTGGTCAAATACGGCACCACATCCGGCACTTACACAGATAGCACACCCGATACAACGATGACCACCTCGCACACTGTCGGTCTCTCTGGACTAACTCCGGATACGAAATACTACTTTGTGGTGAACAGTACGGATGCAAGCGGTAATTCGGCACAGAGTACTGAGTACAGTTTCACGACTGCTACCTACATTCCGCCTTCGACAACCGTGTCCATCGGAGATGTCACCGTAGCGCCAGGCGGGATCGCTGTTGTGCCGATCATGGTCAATAACGTGGCGGATCTGGGTGGCGGTGAGATCAATATAACATACGATGGCTCAGTCGTTCATGTGACCAACGTCACTCAGGGAGATATGGATCTGCTTGAATGCAACATCAACAACGGTTCCGGATGGATGTATGCAAATGCGATTAACTTGACGGGATTGAGCGAAGATGTGGTCTTTGCTTATGTCAATCTCACTGCTGTGGGCAGCGAGGGCGATACCAGCCCGCTGAATATCACGGTTAAGAATCTGTTTGATGTGGGCTATGACAAAATCACCCACACTGTGATCAATGGAACGTTCACGATCGCGGAAGAGGATGGTGAATCACCACTGGTTACGGATGCATCTGCAAGCAGGGATACGATACTAAATGACAACGGCAGACCGCGTGCGCCTGGAACCAATGTCACTGTGCTGAATGTGACGGTGACTGATGGGGTCAGTGGTGTTTCAAGTGTCACCATCGATCTCTCATCGATAGGCGGTTCAGAGGTTCAGCCGATGGAGCAGATCCCGGAGACTGATATCTGGACGGTGACAACAACCGCAACGGACGGCGTGAATCTCACCCATCAGTTGACGATCAATGCAACCGATAACAAAGGAAACCATAATAACACTGTCGCAATCCAACTGACAGTTCTCAGAAGGGGTGACGTATGCCGGGACAATGCTATCGGCTGCGAAGATGTGATGTACATAGCCAGATATCTGGCAGGTCTTGAACCGGAATGCTCAAACCCGCCGAACGTGCTGGTTGGTGATGTTGTGGGCGCATCAGGAGACCCTGTTGGTGATGGTATCGTGAATCTGATGGATGCACTATATATGGCGAGGCATGTGGCTGGTATGGAGGGCGAGCCTTAACCCCTCCTCCCTTTATTTTTTTAGTGATATTCCGAAGAGCATGATACCCACCGTCAAAAAGAGCAGAAGGGTGTGAAAATGAAGAGAATATATGAAACGCTGTTTGCAACAGTCGGAGTTGTGATCATCTTATGTATGCTCAACCCTGCGGCTTCTGCTCAAACAGCAACGATAACAATCGATGATCTCATCGCAGAACCGGAAGAGAACGTGACTGTGCCGATCATCGTGAGCAACGTGACAGATCTGGGCGGATGCGACATCAACATCACATACAATGTCTCGGTCGTCCATGTAGTAAACGTCATCGAGGGCGACATGACGCTTCTCAGATACCTGATCGACAACGAAACTGGCTGGATGCATGCAAACACGATCAGCGTGACCGGACTTGCTGAAGACGTGGTCGTTGCATACATAAGCCTGACTGCCGTGGGGTGCGAAGGCGACACGAGCCCGCTTGACATCTCGGTCGATAAACTCTTCGATATGAGCTACGATTCGATCAACTACACTGTAACAAACGGGACGCTTGCGATAGAGAAACTGATAGATGCAGAGCCGCCGATTGTGACGAAAGCGTCTGCGAGCAGAGATACGATACTAAATGACAATGGCAGGTCCAGAAGGTCCGGAACCAACATAACGGTGCTGAATGTGACGGTGAACGATGAGGAAAGCGGTGTTTCAGATGTATCAATCGATCTTTCGCCGATCGGGGGATCACCGGTCCAGCCGATGGAGCAGATCACAGGAACCGACATCTGGAGAGTCACCACAAATGCGGTAAGCGGCATCAACCAGACCCACCATCTGACGATCGACGCAACCGATCATGCAGGAAACTGCAACGATTCGGTAAGCGTCGAGCTAACCGTACTCAGGAGGGGGGACGTGTGTCGGGACGATACAATTGATATGGATGATGTGATGCGCATCTCAGGATGCATAATCGGAATCGATCCAAACCCCCCAAATCCACTCGTTGGAGATGTTGTGGGTGCACTTGGTGACCCTGTGGGTGATGGTATCGTGGATCTGATGGATGCGCTTTACATAGCAAGATATGGGGCAGGTCTTGAGGACGAGCCTTAATTCGCCCCTTTTTATTTTTTAGTACTATGATCAGATGGATCGTGTCAATCGCTGCAGGCGTGGTGCTGCTTCTCCTGGTATCTATGGCATCTGCCACCACGGTCAGTATCGCCGATTCTGGTGCACGTCCAGGTAACACGGTGACAGTGCCCGTCCAGATCACCGACGCAACGAAGCTGGGTGGCTGCGAGATCAATATCACATATAACTCATCGATTGTCTGTATGACGGGTGTCATCCCTGGAGACATGGAATTGCTTGCATACAACATCGACAACGAATCGATGCGGGTGTACATGAATGCGATCAACGCGTCAGGGCATAACGGTGACACAGTATCTGCGCACCTCAATCTGACGGCGACAGGGATGGCTTGGGATGTGAGCCCGCTAAACATCACTGTTGTCTCCCTCTTTGACACTGACTATAACAGGATACCACACACGGTGCAGAACGGTTCGTTCACGGTCCTGCCAACATCTGTTGCCACTATAAGCATAGCTAATGCCACCGGCATAGAGACCATACCGATCACCATCATAGACGGTGTAAACGTCGGCTCTGTTGACATAGCATTAACCTTCAATGCATCTGTTGTGAACGTCACGGATGTGACCGGCGGAGACTTCGACGTCACCATACCAAACCTTGAGCATGTACACGAGGGATGGGTGCGCATCGGGGCGTTCCAGACAGATAACCCGGGACTGAACAGAAACATCACATTCGCGAATGTTGTGTTCGAACCAGTCGGCAGCTTAGGTGATACCTGTTCATTGAACCTGAATGTGATAACGTTTAAGGATGCGACTCCGCAGTGCAATCTGATGCCATATACTGTGCAGAACGGAACCTACACCGCCGCGGCGAAAAACGGCGATGTCAATGGCGATGGGGTGGTAGACATGGCTGATGCCATGTACCTGGCAAAACATGTACTCGAGATCCCGGGATTCGAAGAGATCATCGAGGAAGCGGCAGATGTCAATGACGATACGGTGATCGATATCGCTGATGCGATGTATATAGCAAAACATGTGCTCGAGATCGCTGGATTCGAGGAACTTATGTGATGATCGGCATCACATTGGTTTTATTATTTTTGTAATATTTATCGATTTGTAGATTGAAATCGCTCTTTCGCCGATGAGTGCCACGTATTTTGCAATGATAGAAATATTTTTATATGTATATAGATAATCGAAACGAAATGCTTAAGTATGATGAAGATTTGTTACTGATAACCAGGTAGGTATAACAAA
>DTYY01000229.1 GCA_012961645.1 Methanosarcinales archaeon
AACTGGGTATGCAGGTACGCAGTCAGAACCACCCACGGGATGAGCGAGGAGGTCTCCACAGGGTCCCAGCCCCAGTACCATGCGCCCCATCCGAGAACCTCGTAAGCCCAGAATCCACCGATACCGATCCCAAGCGTCAGGAAGAGCCATGTAATCCTGCTCCAGGGCTCAGCGATCTCGATCCATCGCCGGTCGCCGATCAGCAGATAAGCAGCCGCGGCGCCAAATGGTATCGCTGAAGCGGCATATCCGAAGAACACAATCGGCGGATGTATCACCATCCATGGATTGCGGAGCAGCGGATTCATGCCCTGTGCATGATGACTCTCTATCAGGTAAGGGGTTGCAAAGATGTCGGTGTTCGTCGAAAGGAGGTGCCCCTGATGATCGATTCCATAGATGAGTGCAAAAGGGCTTCGGATGACCAGCAGGAGAAGGAAGATCGCTGCCACCGAAAGACCCGCGATCCTCACGATCTCATAAGTCCTGCTCTCGGTACGCACCCTCAGCAGTGCAACACACACCAGCGTGAACCACCCCCAGATAAAGAGCGAACCCTCCTGTCCTGCCCAGAATGCCGATATCTTGTAAAGTGTCGGGAATGTCTCGCAGGAAAACCGGAATACGTACAGGTAGTGCGCTTTAACATCCAGCAGATAATACATCAGCAGCATGGCAGCGAGAGTGGACGTAGCAAGACTTATCAGCTCGAATCTACGAGATGCAATATCTATTTTGGGATTCATGCTGAAATAATGCCATGTTCCATATATTAAGGCGCCAAAACAGCTTGCAAACGAGATCCAGATCAGTAACATACCGGTATTTATCGACATGGCAATTCCTTTGGATATGTGATCTGTTGTAACATGATACTTATTGGTTGCTGCCAACCAGCGGTATGTTTTTCAAAATATTAAAAACTGAAGCGACATAGACCCTCGGGAACTGCAGACACCGGACCACAGAGAGGATCTACTTCGAATTCACCCCGTTTGCACCAGATGACGTAAAGAGTCCTGGCTTTGCGTGACAGGTGTCAGAATGCGATCCCCAGATAGTGGAGCACGATCACGAGAATCGCGCCAAACGCGCCGCCGATGGCGCATATCAGGATCACAATCCAGCTATACGCGATTTCGAGTCCGAGCACAAGATTTGCCAGAAACAGGAGAATGAGACCGACAACGGTGTTTACCACCATATTCTTGATCGTCTTCAATATCTTGTACAGGATCACCGCTGCGATTATCGCCAGTACAAGAACCGATAGTTCAAGGAGTCCAACCATGGTTACCAAATTTTATATCAAACCTGACCGTACTTAACCATTACTCTCGTTAGACGCCTCGAAAAACTCACAGAGAATCCGTTCGAGGTCATCAGTGTCACAGTACTCTCTGACCCTCATCCCTGGGTTCGGGTTTCCAAGAAGCATCGCCGAGACATTTGCGTCTGTTCTGTGCACGCAGAGGGAAGGCAACCCCAGCTCAAGCGCCCTGCAGATCTCATAACCCACTCCGATCGACGGGACCGTGACTTCCGCAATCAGACAGTCGCTCTCTTCGAGCAGGCTGATGTTACGCCGGTAGATCTCCTGCTCGCTCATCTTTGCCTCTTTTTCGTCCGAAACCGGGTCAGCGACGTGCCAGCTCAGGACATCGTAGCCCCGGCGTCTCAGGAAATCGTATATGTGTCTGTAGACCGGTTGCATATGGCGCCCGCCGCGTATCGATCCCGCTAAGAATATCTTCTTAAAACTCATAAAACGCCTCTTTTGTAATGTCCTGTCGTGTACCTGTCTGTTATATCCCTGCACCTCTTTTGAACCTTTCTGCCCCCTTCAAAGCATCCGTCAAGAGCGTTTCGGTACAACCGCGTGATCTCTTCAAGGCGGGCACCATCGATGCCTCTATCCCAAACCGCCTCGATTCTGATGCTTGAAACCCCGGATCTGACGATCTCAGGGACATAATCGAGCATGCAGAGTTCGTTTGAATTGAGAAGATGCGTCCTGCAATCCATATCCATCCTGAGCGGGAACACATACCCTTTCTCGTCCACCAGTTCGAACTCACGTTCCTCGCACGGTGCCGTGCACTTACCCCTCTTGCCCCACTTGCCAGTGTCACTCATGATCCCGCCCACCACGCAGTGCTCAGATTCCATGATCGTGAGCCGTCCATGCACGATGCACTCGACCGCCCCGTATGGCGCAATTCTCTGTATCTCTGCCAGTGTGAGTTCAGGCGAGAGCACTGCCATCACTGCGCCGTGTTCTCTCCAGAATCCAAGCGACCTCTGGTTGAACGTGTTCAGCGGCATGTCTGCGATCACTTCGAGTCCGATCGCTCTTGCGAGCCTGAAGACGCCTTGGTTCGATGCCACCACACCATCAAAACCGAGTGCTTCTGCACTGGAGAGAATCTCTGCCACCGTGCCCATCTCACCGTCTTTTACTATCCGCGGCGTGTTCAGATAGATCCTGCGCCCTCTCTGGTGCACATACCGCACCGCAGCCTCAAGATCTGGCACTCCGGCTCCAGATCTGGCTTCTCTGCCGCGGCACCTCTCGCCGCCCAGATAGACCACGTCGGCACCTCCTGCGATTGCGCTTTTTACGCCTGCAAACGTGTCTGTGCTGACACTGAGCCATGGCTTTTCTATAGCCCGTGCTCCAACGGGTAGTGCCTGCAGCTCGGTGGTGCGGGCTGGACGTCCACGCTTCCAGCCGGTTGTCCGTGCCGATTCAAGCCCTGATACCGCTTCGTTTCTGGCACGGTTCAACTGGCTGACCGGAATGAAGACATCGCCCTCAATCGCAACATCGATGGCAGATACCTCAAAAACGGTATTCCCAAGTTTCGTGAGCTGCCGTGTTATCTCTTCTCTGGTCGTTGGATCCCTGATCGCACGCTCGATTACGTACTCCGAGCTTACATGTACGCTGTTGGAATCGATATCATTTATCTCTAGTTCAAACGGCGAACCAACAGCGGCTTTCGCCCTGATCACAACAGGAATCTTCCGGATTGGTGTGGGGGACGTGAACGTTCGTCTGAGTGAGTCCATGAGTCGCTTGTCCAGCGTCCTGTACACAATATCTCCGGGACGCGCCCGCAATTCAGCAGGAATCTCGACGACCATACCACCATCAGAATGATCAGTCAGCCTGCCACCCTCATACATCTGACGCACGACTGCGCCAGCCCCAATCATCCCGACCGTCCCGAAACCCTCCTCGATCCCGATTCCGTCCCCTCTACTAAGCCTGCCAGAAAGCTTCACAGAGAGACGTCTCTTCCCCGGGTTGTATCCGGTGACTGTGCCTACGAATATCCCGCGATTGTGCGGGCTTTTGCGGCTCATCAGCCCGCCAAGCGGGTTTTTTATGAGGTACGCTTCCGTGAAACCGCGGCTGAAGAGTTGTGCAAGGCGCAACGACTCGTCGTCTGATACGAAGTATCTGGAAGGGTCTTCCACACATCTGTCGATCAAACCGCGGTAGATCTGA
>DTYY01000230.1 GCA_012961645.1 Methanosarcinales archaeon
AAAAAATTAATTATTATTATGCATTTATGCTAAGTTAAATCAAAAAGTGAGAGTTGAGAATTAAGGACATGGGGTTGAGAACGAAAAGAAGCGTCAATTGCGAAATGGATAAAATCACAAACAATAAAGTTGATAAAAAAAGATCAAGGTGCAACAACAGGAAGTGATGACATAAGCAGATTAAAAAAGAAACCGGGAATCATGGTGGCTTATGATATGGAGGATAGAGCCTCAGCAATTCGCCTGACAGAGGAACTGAGCGGTGCAGAAGGGAATTTTGCGATCAAGATCGGGAGACCTCTTGAGATGCAGACAGGAAAGGAGATTATCTCAAGAATCAGGGATGCTACAGATATCCCGATCATCTATGACGGGAAGATTGCGGATATCCCTTACATCAGCGCAAAAATAGCAGATATCGCCTATGATGCAGGTGCAGACGCTGTTATCATGCATGCGTTCGTGGGCATGGACGCTGTGCGCGAGGTTGTGAACCTGAAGAAAGGCGACGTGATAACAGTCATCGAGATGACGCACCCGGGTTCGGTCGAATACCTTGAACCGATGTCAGAGAAGCTCATCAGGGAGACGTCCAAGATCGGTGTTGACGGGGTGGTTCTGCCTGCCACGCGTACCAGGCGGGTCAGGCAACTTTCAGAACTGCTCGATAGTGAGACCTACATCATATCCCCGGGGATCCGCGCACAGGGTGCAGAACCCGGAGATGCGATCATCAACGGATCCGACTACGAGGTTGTCGGAAGAGCAATCTACCAGTCAGAAAACCCGAAAAGGTCGGCAGAGCAGATTTACAGGGAGATCATCGATCGGCTGGGGGGTGTCTGATAGTGAAACAACATCAGTTGGATTTTTTGCTGCACCTGCTCGAATCAGGCGCAATCAAATTCGGAGAGTTCAGACTGAAGAGCGGCAGGATCTCGCCGTATTTCGTTAACATCGCTACAGCGATCAACAGCGGCAGAGGGGCATCGAAGACAACAGAGGCTTATGTCACAGAGATCGTGGACGGCGCTGTTGGAACCGATTTCGATTACATACATGGTCCTGCATACAAAGGAATCCCGCTTTCGGCGCTGATCGCAGAAAAACTCTGGGACCGCCATGACATCGATGTGCGCTGGGGCTACGACCGTAAAGAAGAGAAACGGTACGGAGATCCCGTGGATCGGAATATCGTCGGTGATATCAGGGATGGAGACACTGTGCTGATGGTGGACGACGTGGTCGTTACAGGAAAGACAAAGATCGATAACTGGGAGAAACTGACCGGTTTCAGGAGCCTGAGTCCAGGCGGTGTCCTGATCGCTGTTGATAGGCAGGAGCTTGACGAAGAGAGGTGCAAGACCACCGAAATCTTGAGAGAAGCCGGCATGGAAGTATATCCAATACTTAGGATCAGAGAGATATTCGAATATCTGCTGAACAGGACGATCAATGGGAAGTTGTATGTGGATGATCGGATAAAAACGTCATTCGATGAGTACTTTGAAGAGTATGGGGTGGATGCATATTCCTAAACTTAAAAATATTAGAACAAGAAAGCACCCAACGGGCGAAAATCAGTTGTAGCTCTGGCTAAGCATTGGGTGGTTCCAATCGGGTAATTTGCATCC
>DTYY01000231.1 GCA_012961645.1 Methanosarcinales archaeon
ATCTTGGGCGAAACGAAAAAAAGCAGTGTTGGATGCTCCGGCCGGGATTTGAACCCGAGTCACTGGCTCGAAAGGCCAGAATGATTGGCCGGACTACACTACCGGAGCGCCAAGAATACATACTAAACTGATCATATACATATTAACGTTTCGATTGCAGAGAGTCGCAGATGGCAAACATTTAAGGTAATCTTCGGATCAGTTATAAAACTATGAATTATCTCCTGTCTGCGTTTGGCATTGTATGGATCGGACTTGGCCTCTACACGCTCCATCTGCTGCGCACAAGATCCCGATTATCAAGACTGATAACAGAGGGAACCGAAGGGGGGCGCCGTGGATAAAATGCGGCGGCTGCTCTTTGCATCCGTCATCATCGTCGCTGTCTCTGTGGTTGGGTTGTGGGGCGTTGTTGACATACAGAGCACACTCACGGTCAGCGAACTCACAGATGAGCATATAGGAGAGTCTCTCCGTGTGAACGGCACCGTCAAGGCAGGGACACTTCGCACAGTGAACAACGGCTCAACAGTGCTCTTCACCCTGACAGACGGTCTTGCAGATATGAATGTTAGTTACAGCGAGCTGCAGCCCGTAAACCTGATCGAAGGGAATCATGTTGCCGTTGCCGGGACGATGCTACCTGACCGCAGCATATCAGCAAAACAACTGGTGACAAGCTGCCCGTCAAAGTACGCCGCTGAAAACACAACGCTTAAATCCGCTCAATAACTAACACCAAAAGCGAGGCTCATCATGATCACCGACTGGCACGAATATCGGTTAATCAACGGCGCAATCGGCAATCTGATCGATGGTCTTGATGAGTCGGACATGAAGCGTGTTGTTCGCCACGTATTCGATTCGGGGGGTAAACGAATCCGCCCGATCGTCCTTATTCTCTGTTCCGAACTCTTCGGAGGTGACGCGGACGAATGCGTCGATGCGGCGCTTGCAATCGAACTGATCCACTCAGCCTCGCTGATACACGATGATATACTTGATATGGGTATCACGCGCCGCGGCGTTCCGAGCGTGCACAAGCAGTTCGGGCAGGCTGCCGCGATTCTCTGCGGAGACTTTCTGATCTCAAAGTCCATCGAACTGATCTCGAAGTATGACAGGGCAGTGATTCAGGATTTCGGGCGGGCAGGCATGTCCATGGCTGAAGGGGAGGCTGCCGATATCGGCAGCAGGGAAAACAGCTTTTCTGAGGAGAATTACCTTGGATGCATCGACAAGAAGACCGCATCGCTCTTTGCGGCGTCAGCCTGCATGGGAAGCCGAATCGGCGGGGCACCGCCACATTCGGTCAGCCGATGCGCCGAGTTCGGGATGCATCTTGGTATGGCATACCAGATCGTCGATGACATCCTTGAATACAGGGAACTCCAGCACGAAAAGAAGTCTGTGAACACATCGACCACGCTTCCGCAGATCCTGAGTGCGGCATCATCGGCTGAAGATGCGTTGAATCGATCGATCAGAGAGGTGCAGTACCACGTCGATGAATCAAGAAAGGTCATCAGTTCATTCGGTGAATCAGATGTCAGGGACAAGTTACTCAAGATCGTGGATTACATGACCATTGATCTGATCGAAGATGTGGAGATACCGAGTCGTTTTGAAGTGGCGGTGTAGACCGCCGTTTTCACTGCTTCTTCCTGCACACCCACCACAGGCTGATCAGGGTGACCTCGATTGCAGCAAGCAGCGGCAGGAACCATGGCTGGGTATGTATCGGTCTCTTGCAGACCTTGACAACGGTCGCGTACTCGAACGTGGGACGACCATTGCTCATGAACTCTCGTGTGGCGCTGACACCTGTTATCATGGTGTAACCAGCCCCGTCCACGATCTCGGATTCCCTGATTCCGACGATCGATTCCATATCGATGTCATCTGGAAGGATGATCGTCCGAGAGGCGACGCCCGGATGTCCCTGAATCCAGATGCTGTGCCTGCCATGATCAAGCGGTGTTGCGACCGCGTATTCAAGCGTGCTATTGATCAGGAAACTGCCTGAGATGTTTGTAACATCCACATCGACACGCTCTGTCTCTGTCTGCAACGGATCATCATCAACGATGATGTACGAACGGCTCCATGCAAGAATGTTACTCTCTGCCTCTCGTATGTAGGTGGAACGATCGTCAGACTCGGCGATTTCTCTCTCGATGATGGCAGCGTCGCCTCCTGTGTAGGTCTCAGTGATCTGTACGGCAATTGAGCTTGCGCGGATGTCAATGTAATCGGTGTACGTGACATCAGCAAGAGCAGTGCCGGAAGAAAGAACCATTGCCATCATCAACAGTGCAATAACAGGGATGTGTCGTACCATTGATCTTATGAGCATCATGATAATAGCTTTTGGTATTCTGCTTTGCCATCTCAATAAAAATGATCAGGGTGCCGATGCACCACCTGTGCACCAACAGGCTCCTGATCAATTTCATGGGAGGTATCGCAAAAATCACGGATACAGATCCACGTTTGCCTTGACACCATACGAAGACGGCGTGATAAAGTCGACTGTGGTTCCTGCACCGCCTTCTGGAATCATACCGATCGTGACAGAGGTTCTCGGCTTGAGATCGAGGTTCGATTCACCGGCGAACGGGTAGTTGTTGGTCAGTGTGGAATCAGAACTACCAGTGGTGGCGGTATCGTATGTCTCACCAGCGGCTGTCGTGATGGTCTTGGGTCCTGTCAGGATGACCACCTTCACAAGGTCTCCTGTATTCATCACAGGGTTGTCCTTGGTAAACGACTTGTCTTCGTCTCGAATCTCGTCCACAATGAAGAACATATCACCGCGCATCAGATACCTGTCCTGGGTCGTGTTGGTTGCCACTTTGTATGTGCCATTCCCTATCTCAGTGTAGTTGGTTGTGCCACTGAATCTGAACGCACC
Organism: Methanosarcinales archaeon; assembly: GCA_012961645.1. Taxonomy (GTDB): domain Archaea; phylum Halobacteriota; class Methanosarcinia; order Methanosarcinales; family Methanogasteraceae; genus Methanogaster_D. The sequence goes on from DTYY01000231.1 coordinate 2,915, forward strand.
GGCATCCAGTGCAGCTATGTAACCCGTATCACTCGCCTGAGACCACAGATAAGGATCGGTATAACTATATGTGATACCTGCACCTGCATTACTATCCTGTGCCACAAAGTTATCATCCACATTGACATCCGGATACACTTTCTTGATGATGTTCATAGCATCGGTATGATCTGTTCCATCGACCATGATCCGATATGTCGTGTTCGTTATGCCGTTTCCACTGGCTGCCGCTGTGTATGTTCCGTTATATGCCCCTGTGTACGCAAAAGCCGTGATCAGATCACCCTCTACGTACCTGAGATCATTGGTGGTCGTACCATCGGTGATCGTGATCACCACCTGATTCATATCAACAGGTTCAGATCCCACTTTCAGCGAACATCTTAGATCCAGTCGGTACAGCTCAGACGAGAACGTATCAGGTTTGGATGCCGATGCATTCTTACCCCCTCTCCATCCCTCGATCGAATCGATATCGATGTTGGAGGAGACTTCCTTTGTAGCCTCCTTTCCAGTGGTCTGTGCTTTCTGTTGCAGTACTCCAGAGGTCTGTATCAGAACAGCAGCGGCAACTGCTGCAACAAGAACCATCGCGATGAAGATGATCAATGTACCGATACCCACCTGAGCACGGTGGTCCATTACAGGTCTCTTTGTTCTCATGACCGTCACCTATGGATATAGATCCATATTTGCCTTGACACCGTACGAAGATGGCGTCAAAAAGTCGATATCAGTCGATGCACCGCCCTCCGGAATCATACTGATTGCTACGGAAGTTCTTGGCGTAAGGATCAGCGTCGATTCGCCCATAGTCTCGTTGTTGGTCAATGCAGCGGCGCTAAGATCACTATCCAGATCGTTTGGTCCGGTGAATAGGATCACCTTCACTAGATCTCCTGTATTCATAACCGGATTATCCTTGGTGAATGACTTATCCTCATCCCGAATCTCCTCGATTGCATAGAACTTGTCGCAGCGTGCAAACAGGTACATATCACTTCTGTTTCCGATTCTATCGGTTTCGGCGGTGTCACTGTATATTACGTTGGCAGTGCCTCCACTACCGAAATTGACATCAGGATATATCTTCTCGAAGTAGTACAGTTCTTCCTGGCTATCATCAGTACCATTTCGAACCTCCATTCTGTAGTACGTACCGATCAGAGACGTACTATCTGCAAGTCTTCCAGCATCAGTACCATCTGTGGTGTTGATCTCACCATAGATGTATCTGAGATCATTGGTGGTCGTGCCATCGGTGATGGTGATCACCACCTGATTCATGTCGACAGGTTCGGATCCGACTTTTAGCGAGCAGCGCATATCCAGCCGGTACAGTTCCGCTGAGAAGGTGTCCATATCGGATGCCGATGAGTTGCTGCCACCTCTCCATCCTTCAACCGAATCGACATCGATGTTCGAGGAGATCTCCTTTGTCGCCTCCTTTCCAGTGGTCTGTGCTTTCTGTTGCAGGACTCCTGATGTCTGTATCAACACAGCTGCCGCGACTGCTGCAACAAGAACCATTGCGATGAAGATGATCAATGTGCCGATACCCACCTGAGCCTGATCGTCTTTACTAACCCTACGTCTATTATTTGCCTTCATAATACAGGCCTCCTTGTTATTTAACATCATCTAACCTGTTACCCAACTCTCCCGTTGCTGTAACAATATAATGATATAAACTTTGCTTATATATATAGTTTTTGGTTGGAAATATCAAACGTAAAGGTAATATATCTCATAAGATATATCTGTTGAACCAGGAGTTATTATCAATTATACAAAAAGTACATGGGTGATATGACTATGTAGTCTTCAAAAAGAAAAGTATAAATGCGATTAATGTAGATTTATTTATCGTGGGTGCGAAGGGGGCAGAGACATCGCCAGTTATTTAAGGCATACGCCATACCTACCGGGACTCAATGATGTCATATCATTTCTAATGGCGAGTTCGATCTTTTTATCTATCAGTGGAGTTTTGATGTTGTATCTTTCATTCTCGATACTCGAAGTGACGGTGAAGCCGATCCTGCTATGCGCCATGTTCTTTGTAATATATAGCGTGTATAGCCTCAACAGAGTGACAGATCAGGAAGAGGATGCTGTGAATATGCCGGAGCGATCCGCTCTTGTGCAGGGCAATGAAAAGCTCCTGATGATTCTCGCGGTTGTCTCATACATCGTGGCGGTGTTTCTGGGATGGCTTGAGAGCCCTTTTGCTGCGTTCGTCCTGCTCGTTCCAATTGTGTCAGGAATCGCGTATAGCAAGGACGTCCTTTCGATCATTGGTATCCCAAGATTGAAGGATATATTCTTTGTAAAGAGTTTTGTTGTCGCTTTCAGCTGGGCTGCCTGCGGAGCGCTTTTGCCTGCACTTTATCTCGAAAATCTCTTCAAACTCTGGTTCATATTTCCTTTCTTCTTCATTAAAATGTTTATCAATACCGTTCTGTTCGATGTGAGGGATGTGGAGGGGGATACACTGAATGGTGTGAATACGGTCCCGGTCGTCATCGGAGTATCAGGGACCAGGCGATTGCTGCTAACCGTCCAGTCTCTGCTTGCCGTATGGACTATAGTGTTTTCGAATCTGTTTGATGACTATTACATCGTTTTGATCACCAGCATGATCTACGGTTATCTGTACATTTTATACTTCTGTACCGAGAAAATCCGTAACAAGACCCTGTTGGATATGCTGGTGGACGGAGAATGGATCATTACCAGTGTCTGGGTCTGGATGTTTATTTGTGTATGCCCGGTGTAAATTTTTTCTCTGACAGAGAAAAAAATCTCGATGCCAAAATGTTTAATAGGCATACTATACAATGATTCTTTACATGATTCCGGGAATCGATTCGTACAATGAGATCCAGGAAGAACTGAAGTTTTTAACAACATCTGGCGTCCGCATCAAGCTGCTGGTCAGTCTGAACAAAGAAAAAATGACTGTGGATCAATTCAGAGAAGAATTTGGTTATCGAACCTCCACCATCCTGCCGGTGCTTGCTGAGCTCAAGTCAAAGGATCTGATATACAAGGATGACCGACAATATGGTGTGACACCGTATGGAAAACTGATCTCGTCCAAGTTGATTGATTTCATCGAGACACTGTCTATGTTCAAAACACAGGAACGATTCTGGAAGAATCATGAAACTCACGTGATTCCCAATCTGTTTTTCAGAAATATCGGATCTTTGAGCAGGTCCACCATCATAGAAGATATGCCTGCAGACCTGTTTGCGACGCACAGGCATTTTACAGAACTACTTGAGGAATGCGAGGTTGTAAACGGGGTTTCACCATTCATACATCCGGATTTTCCAGATCGTTTCGGAGCATTCGTCGAGAGCGGGGCAGTGGTGCACATTGTGGTGACATATCCGGTACTGAAACTGATGTGTGAACGGTACAAGGATGCGCTGCATCATGTTGCAGCATTGCCGAACTTCAGTTTGAGGGTGATAGAGGAGGATGTGAAGGTCGCGTTCACAGTGACAGAGAAGATTCTGTCGCTTGGGTTTTTCAGACCTGATGGCACGTACGATTACAGCATGGATCTCGTCAGCGAAGATGCTGCTGCAATTGAATGGGGAAACATGCTCTTTGCATATTACTGGGATCGGGCTACGGACATCACTGATCAGGATTGTGCGCGAATCCTTAAGTGATTGACGCGCGCAAAGGCAACCAGCAGAGAACCGGGGGGGCTCTCTGCTCATTCACTCACAAAATCACTTGGCTTTGGCATTCCTGGCTTCAAGCCCTTCCTGATCCTGATCTGCTGCACGATATCCGGCAGCAGGTTCCTTGGAAGCGGCTCAAAACCGGCAAACTCGGTGCTCCAGAGGGCTCTTCCCTCGGTTGCAGACCGAAGATCTCCTGCAAACCCGAATAACTCTGCGACAGGCGCTTTTGATTCGATGTCGGTGACGTCGCCCTCCTGTGTCATGCTCAGTATCGCGCCTCTCCTTCCCTGAATCTCTGAGATCGCGCCACCCATCTGATCCTGCGGTACCTGGATGAAGACCTTCTGGTACGGTTCGAGCAGTGTCACATCAGACATCAGGATTCCTGCCTGAATCGCCTGCCGCACAGCCGGTATCACCTGCGCGGGACCGCGGTGCACGGCATCTTCGTGCAGCTTGACATCGATCAGCCTCAGCTTGATGCCCTGGCTCGGTTCTCTTGACATCGGACCTGCTGTTGTTGCCTCCTCAAATCCCTCGATGATCAGTTCCATCGTCTCGCGCAGGTACTGGATACCCTTGGTCATATCGAGCAGCATATTCGTATCTGATATCGCAACGACGCTCTTTGCTTCCTCCTTGTCCATACCAGCCTCGATCAGTTTATCACGCCTCTCGATCTTGTCCATGCGCATAGTAATCTCGCCTGATTTGATCAGATCAACAACCTCCTGCTCAAGCGGCGAAACCTCGATATAGAACCGGTTGTGCCTGTTCGGCGATTTTCCTTCGACCGGTCCTGCCGCACCTGTCACAGTCTCACGGTAGACCACGATCGGCTCAGATGTGGTGATCTCGACACCCTTGTCCCTCTCGATCCGGTGGGCTATGATCTCAAGGTGCAGTTCACCCATCCCTGAAAGCAGGTGTTCGCCGGTCTCCTCGTCGATCTTTACATATAGTGTCGGGTCCTCCTTCGAGACCTGCCTTAAGACCTCGATCAGCTTCGGGAGATCCCGCATATGTTTTGCCTCGACTGCCACCGTGACCACAGGCTCGCTTGCATGTCTGATCGTCTCAAACGGAGTCATTTCCTGAAGAGTGGTGGCTGTGCTGCCCACGATCGCATTCTTAAGCCCGGTGACCGCCGCAATATTTCCTGCAGGTATCTTCTCGACCTCAAGCCGATCGGGGCCCATGAATACCCCTACCTGCTGGATCCGGTCGGTGCCCGGCACGCCTGATATGTACAACTCCTGACCGCGATGAATCGTTCCGCTGAAGAGCCTGCCCGTCGCAATCTCACCTGCGTGTGGGTCTCTTGTGATCTTGGTGATCATGAGCGCGGTCTCGCCGTTTGGATCGCATCCGGTCATCTGTTTTCCGATTCCGGAGTCCGCATCTCCATGCCAGATCACTGGAACCCGGCGTTTCTGGGATACGAGCGGGTCTGGCAGGTGCCTGATCACCATGTCGTTTAAAACCTCGTGAAGCGGGCATTTCTGAGCAAGCTCCTTCATATTACCTTTGGTACAGTAGTCATATATTTCTTTGAAGCTTATACCACTCTTCTGCATGTAAGAAACGCTGATAGCCCAGTTATACAGTGCTGATCCGAATGCAACATTTCCTTCTGATGCATCAAGCCGCCATTCCTTGTATTTTTCCTCGCTCATCCCTTTAATCAATTTATTTACATTATCGATAACTTTTCCAAGTTTGATCTGCATATTCTGAGCATCGACCTGCAATTCATTGATCAACCGATCGACTTTGTTGATGAAGAGCACTGGAGTGACATTCTCTTTCAGCGCCTGCCTAAGCACGGTCTCTGTCTGCGGCATCGCGCCTTCAACGGCATCGACAACCACGATCGCACCATCGACAGCCCGCATCGCACGTGTCACATCGCCTCCGAAATCGACGTGCCCCGGGGTGTCTATCAGGTTGATCAAGTATTCGTCACCCTCGAACTCGTGCACCATGGAGACGTTTGCAGCATCAATCGTGATGCCTCGTTCCTGTTCCTCCTCATCGAAGTCCATAAAGAGCTGCCTGCCTGCCAGTTCCTTCGATATCATGCCTGCGCCTGCAAGCAGGTTGTCTGTGAGCGTGGTCTTTCCATGATCGATGTGCGCAACGATACCGATGTTCCTGATATTTTCAGGGCGGTTCATCAGTTCGCGGACACGTTCAACCATTTTTTTCTTCGTACCCATATATCTTACCTCTAATTAAAATTATCAGATTATCATTA
>DTYY01000232.1 GCA_012961645.1 Methanosarcinales archaeon
AGATTATTTTATTTATAAATTACTTTATCCTGCTCAACTCTTGTAAAAAATGGTGCCGGGGCGAGTGGAGCTCGCCCCAACACTGACAATTCATTTCCGTTCCCGTCCATCAACAGTTTATCCAGGCGCACAGAACTGCGGGACATTCTCTACAATGTGATGCACACCGGCAGCATCATCGTATTCCACCCTCCATTCGACCCCTTCGGTTGGATCCTGCGGGTTGGTCATGTCCACTTCAAGCTTAAAGAAGTCCTGACTCCATGCACCGCTACCTGCCGGAATATCTCCAAGCTTCACATCTCCATCAACGATAACCACATTCGCAGGAGCATAGCTGATGGTGGCAACAACATTGTAAGCGTCACCGGTTCCGTAGTTCATGAAGTGGACATCGTTCCAGCTTCTGAACAAATCAGGGTAAGGATCCCATTCATAGCCAGTCTGAGAAACTGAAGTGTTCCAGCGATACTCATCCGGGCAGAGTTCTGGCAACTCTGTTTTTGGGGGCAACTCTGTCGGGGGTATTGAATTCTGGTCTTTTGTGTTTGCAATCGCATCACTCAGGCTATAACCAGCTTCTATCCAGCGATCGATCTCCTCGCCATCCGGGACCCCATCGCCGTCTGTGTCAGGGTTGAGTGGATTTAACCCATTGTCTATCTCAAATCCATCATTTGTATCGTAGGCACCATCGCAGTCTGTATCTCTTCTGTTTGGATCAGTCCCAACAGTTTTTTCCTCTGCGTCATCCTTACCATCGTCGTCATAATCCGCAACCTCTGGATTTGACTGTACATCGTAAGCCACTGGACCAGTGCTGATTGTGTAGCTCACCTCCCAGCCCTCTTTCTCCTCAAGGTCGCTTAGCCCGTCGCCATCGGTATCCACCAAATTCAGGTTTGAGGTTACATGGTATGTGCCTGAAACGCTGCCGTCGCAGTTGTATGTGGTAACATCCCAGCCCGCTGTTTCATCAGCATCTGGTATTCCGTCGCCATCTGTGTCTACAATGCTCACACCGGTCACGGTGATATAATTCACCTCCGTCTGCATATCGCTGTCGCCATCAGCTTCGGTGACGGTCAGTGTCACAGTGTATGTGCCTTCTGAGTAGGTGTTACTCGGATTCTGGTCAGTACTTGTATTACCATCACCAAAGTCCCATTCCCATGCAGTGATCCCATCATACGATGTTGAAGCATCGGTAAAATCCACTGTCAACGGCTCAGTTCCACTCGTTGGCGTGCCAGAGAAGTCTGCAACTGGCTCGGTGTCTGCAATCGTTGCGGTTGTGGTATTCATCTCGGTTTCACCATCGTCATCTGTTACGGTCAGGGTGACAGTGTAGGTACCGTCCTGAGCATAGATGTGGGCTGGATTTGCTCCTGCTCCGGTCTCTCCATCACCAAAGTCCCATTCATACGAAACTATCGTTCCATCAGGGTCATCCGAACCACTGCCATCAAAGTTTAGCAGAACTCCTTCTGTACCTGCATAAGGTCCACCCGGGTCTGATACCGGCGGCTGGTTGGCTGGACTGGTTGGCGCTGGCAGAGCAAGGGTGACAGCCCTGGCTCTTTCGTTGTTCGACCAGTCATCATCTATCGGAACACTTGCATTCACTATGAGATCGTAGTCACCGGGTGCAAGCTCGCTAGTATCCCAACTATCACCGCCGCTTGGCGCATAATGATACTCACCAGCATCTATGGTCCATCTGTGTGTGGCTATCACCTGACTCCATGTCGAGTTCTCGATCCTCACAGTTACATCAACTGTTTCATCGTAATCTCCTTCGTTCACGATCTTGTAGTAGATGCTGTATGTTTTGCCGATTGTCAGACTTTCACTTGCTGGTACCTCTACCACTGTTCCATCGTCATCATACCTGATCTTTATGCCGCCCGTCTCTGGTGCGTAATCGATCGAGACATTTATGTCGTGAATCAGCATTACAAGTGTGGTTGCAGTATCATTCATCCATGTCTGGTTCACATTGTCTGAATCATCAACAGTTCTCACTCCTATCTCGTAGGTTGTGTCCGGATCAAGTTCTGTGGCATTGTAACTGTGTTCAGGAGTTGTGACGGTTTCCCTGAACTCACCGTTTATCCACACCTCGGTGTGATCGAAATCGGAGTCAGATGGATTCACCCAGTTCCATAGTATCCATGTAGTTCCGGTATCGATCTCATTTAGGTCAGAAACGCTTTCAGGAGGAGTTGTATCAGGTGCACCAGATACCGCCGTTAGTGGCAGATAGTCTCCACCACTCTGGATGCCACCAGAGGAATCGTATGGGACTGAGGTGTCTCCAAGTCCATCGCCATCTTCATCCACCCCTGAGTAATCGCTCCAGTAGTTACCTCCGAGATTTGGACCGCCTATTATGTTCGTTCCTGGCGTCGATGCGATGTTCCATGTATTGGTGCCACCATAATCAAACGCGTTGTTTGCGTTGCTGAAGTGGTTGTTGTAGATGAGGTTATCGCTCGAAGAGTACAGAAAGATTCCGTATCCGCTGTTTGTGCTTACAGTATTCTCTGTAAGCGTGTTGTGGTTGCTCGAAGACGCCAAACGGATACCTGCCAAAGTCGAGCCTGCGACGGTGTTGCCGGTCAGTTCGTTGTATTCGTTCGAATCGTCAAGGCAGATACCGATCCCGTTTGCGTTCGCGGTGTTGCCGGTCAGTGTGTTGTGGTTGCTCGAACCATCAAGGCAGATGCCGCAGTGGTCGTTTGACTCTACGGTGTTGCCGGTCAGCGTGTTGTAGCTCGAAGACGATAGACAGATACCGTCATAGTTATCGAATGCAGCATTATCGGAAATACTGCAACCGGTTCTGCTTCCGAGGTATATTCCAGCCTTCGAGGTTGCTCCTTCCACAGTAAATCCAGAGATGTGCACGTAATCCTCGGTTACCTCAAATACGTGATCCCCCGAATCCGCGGCATAAACAGTCGTAACAGCAGAACCGTTCTCTGATTGAACCGTTAAATAAGCCACGTTCACATCCACATTCTCGTTGTAGTTGCCATCGTGCACGATGACGTTGTCGTATTCGCTTGCTGCGCCTATTGCAGCTTGGATCGTTGGATATGTCTGACCCTGACCAACATGGAGGTCTTCTGCACTTGCCGATGCTGCAAAGGCGCTAAATACCAAGATTGCAACGATAGATATCCTTGCCATCTCTTTTTGTCCGTTCGTTCCCTTCATTCGTATTACCTATTGTTTGGTTGTTCATCGTAGTGCCCCAAACCAGGCACTCTCTTACTTCTGTGTTCAGGCGACTTATACAATTTCCTGTTCATGCCAAAAATGGTGCCGGGCGAGCGAATCTCGCCCCAACACCGGTAGTTCACTTCTGTTCCAGTCCATCAACAGTCTATCCAGGCGCACAGAACTGCGGAACATTCTCTACAATGTGATGCACACCGGCAGAATCATCATATTCCACCCTCCATGTGATGCTTTCGTCTGGATCCTGCGGGTTGCTCATATCTACTTGCATGGTAAAGGAATCTGTGCTCCATACCCTGCCGCCTGCCGGAATATCCCCAAGCGTCACAACTCCATCAACGATAACCACATTTGCAGGAGCGCCGCTGATGGTGGCAACTACATTGAACGCGTCACCAGGTCCATCGTTCATGAAGCGGACATCCATCCAGCTTCTGAATAGATCCGGAAAAGGATCCCATTCATATCCGTCTGTGTGGTATGCTGACCAGCGATACCTGTCAGGACAGAGTGCTGACTCCAGGCACGGTGAACATTCCACGATGTTTAGCGCGCAGTTGTTCGATTCATCGCTCTCATCGACCACGTCATCGTTGTCTGCACAGACCTCGACTGTTAAGGTAGTTCCGCATGGACAGTCAAATGGACCGACTGTTCCTGTGTAGCTCCCACCAGATCCCAGTGCCGGTGCGGGATCGGTTGTGGTGGGTTCTCCATCTATGTAGATGCATGTAGTGCTTTCACCTGCACTGCCTCCTCCGACGTTTTCAACGGTGTAGGTTACCGTGAATTCGTCGTTCTCAAGTGTCTCGTACTTCTCGATTACCATGAGGTCTGGCTTTGGGAGGGCGTGGATGGTTACCATATCCTCACCATTAGCCGGCAGTTCACTATATCCATGTGCCTCAACCCACGCGTCATTTGTGTGGTCACCCAATACGGTCGCAATGGCGTTAAACTCTATCTCGATTGTCTCACCGGGATCGAGGAGGTCCTCCCACAGATCAAGATACCAATAAAGTGTGGTACTGCCGTCCGGATTCGGATTCACATCATCAGGTGTCGGTGTAGCAGTCCCATCAATATACACCAGGTTTTCAGAGAGAGTGTCGACAACGTCGACCCAACCAAACGGCATGTCACAGTCGTTTGTGACCTCGATCTTGAAGGTAAGGGTATCGCCAACATGGGTTGTGAGTTCCTCTACCCATACTTCGCCGACAGGGTCCCAAACTAGCTTGTTAACTTCTGCGCTTACTGCAAAACAGATGTCTACACAATCACCTTCGGTCACTTCTGGCAGCACATCACCTTGATTATCTGCATAAACATCCACACAATTGTAGCCTCCGCCCCAGCCAAAGTCGGTTGCCATGGCATCAAAGTATATGTACATCGTATCGTCGGGATTTAGACCGTAGGCGGCTAATTCGTCGTCCAGCATCCACTCGATCAACCACTCATCATAATAAGCTGGTACCGGTGGTTCCAAAGTATCCGGTGGTTCTATCGGTATCACTATTGGTGACGTGCTGCCCAACTGATACAGTTCCAGCCGGGCATTATCAGCATATCCGAAGCATCCTGAAAGATAATCGGCGATCCTGATACTGTAGAACGGGACATCACCATCGTTCGTGATCTCGATCCTGAAGGTGAGGGTCTCGCCAATCTCTACACCCTCGAGCAAGTCCACCCATACTTCGTTCTCTGGATCCCAAACCAACTTATCGACGTGGACGCTTGCATAAGGTGTATTTGCACTTGCAGCAAGCGGCATGAGCAGAAACGCTGCA